>JAICRN010000390.1 GCA_025937335.1 Microcoleus sp. TY_ISSM_2_bin.22 | reverse complement strand
GCAAGGTTAACGCCGAAGCGGTAAACTCAAAGTGGAGCGATCGCCCGGAGAATTCCAACCAAGCGGTTTGAAAATTCTCCGGAGTTAAATCTCGAAATGCTACTGTCATGTGCGGTACAAATGGGCGAGTCTGGGAAACTCGATCGGCTATTCCCAAATTTGCCTCGATATAACTCATCAAATCTTTGTGAATCTCCAGCAATTCGGGCGATTTGACAATATCAACGTAAATGACGCGGGGCGCGAAAGCAGCAAAACCGGATAGAGTAACGGGAATTGAGAGTCGGTTTGCAGAAAACTGGTTCAAACTTTCCTCTAATTTGGGAACATCCTCGGCTAAGCATTCAAAAGGAGGTAGCAGGGTGACGTGCGGCGGCGAATTCAACGCACCGCGGCTGTTGTAGTGTTCCGCAAAATATAGTTTAATCTCAGTAATGTGCTGTTCAATATCGGGAGGCGGCACTAAAGCAATAAAAAATCGCTGTTTTGACGGGTTCATGGGATAACATCGCAGTGAGGAAGAAATGGCGGAGTATGGAAAATCGAGTATTTACTCAAGGCTTGTACCAAAAACTCCATTCCCAATCTACAATCCAAAATCCAAAATCTAAAATCTAAAATTTAAAATGCCTTGGTTTGTCAAAATTGAGCAAGGAATTGTCGAAAAGCCTGTTTTTGACCAATACGTGCCAGCTCACAGAGCTTATGTCCGAGAGTTGATTTCTAAAGGACACCGAGCGAAAACTGGCTACTGGGCGCGGCGGGGCGGCGGTATGTTGCTGTTTGAAGCGGGTTCGATGGATGAGGCGAAGGCGATCGTCGCTGAAGACCCTCTGGTGAAGAACGGTTGCGTTATTTATGAAATTTATCACTGGTGTGTGGTTGAAGAATAAATAACTGTGTTATACTCATAAGTGAACTGGACCCACGCGATTCCAACGCCCAAATCTTGTCAGGACCGGAAGGTAGCAGCAACACGGGATGCTTGTAATAGGCGTGGTCTCCGGTTCACCCAGTTTTATGAGGTGTAGCTCCTATGCCTGGTTTCGGAGATATTTTACAAAAAGCAGTTTACCTTGGTGTCGGGCTAGCTTCCTATGCTGGTGAAAAAGCTGGCAGCAAGTTAACTGAATTACGCACTGAAGCCCAAAAGCTGGCAGACGAATTGGTGAAGCGGGGCGAGATGTCCACG
Source organism: Microcoleus sp. TY_ISSM_2_bin.22 (assembly GCA_025937335.1). Classification (GTDB taxonomy): domain Bacteria; phylum Cyanobacteriota; class Cyanobacteriia; order Cyanobacteriales; family Microcoleaceae; genus Microcoleus. The sequence goes on along the minus strand of JAICRN010000390.1, from coordinate 4,520 downwards.
GAAGAAGCTCGCCGCTTTGTTGACGATATGGTGCAACAGGCTCAGCAGCAGCCGCCCGTAGAATCGGCCCGGGAGCAAAAACCGGCTGAACCTCGGCGGATTGAAATTATTTCTGAGGAAGAAGATGTTTCGGCAAAAGATGCTAAAGAGACAGGCGGCGTAGACAAGCTCCGCGAACAGGTTCAAAATTTACAAGAGGAATTGCGGCGGCTGAAGCGCGATTAAGCAGGAAAAAGCTCGCTCAGCAAAGCATGAAGGGAACTCAGGATAATAATCTTGAGTTCCCTTTTTGAATATCTCTCCTGTCAGATGTGGACGGATATCAGGCAATAGGTAATAGAATTGAAAGTAGGTGCCAGCACTTCGCATGAGGCTGGCTGCACCTGTCTGTAAAATATTTTGTAATAGCAAGCTGTCAAATTCATGGAAGATTGGTCTAAAGAATTTTTTGGAGTAATGGAAAATGCTGTTTCTGAAGTAGAGCATTTTTTCAGCGAAATGAGCGAAGAGTTTGTCGAAATGCTGGACGTTTTGGCAAAAATGTCGGAAGAGTTTACAGAACAAGTACAAAATAATCTGATTAACGACATTGACGGTTATTTCAATGAATTTGACGGTTTATTTAATGAATTTATCGAACCGATAATTGAAATTTGCCGCGACTTCGACCCGCAATTGGATGAGATAGATTTGTCGATGGTTACTTATGTAGACCCTTCGCCGACGCAGCAGCCGGCTTGTCGCGGTTGTCGCAACTATCACGGTCAAGTTTACGGTGGCAATTTGTTGGTTTGTGCGATGCACCCTACCGGTGTGGAATCGGAGAGTTGTGCTGATTGGGAAGCTGACAGCGATATGAATTTTTAAGACGGGAGTTGAGTTGTTGAGGGATTAATGGCTTATGGTAACGTCAATTCAGTCTCCGTCAAAGATTTCTCTCGAAGAGTTTTTGCTGCTTCCAGAAACTAAGCCTGCTAGCGAGTATGTTGACGGTGAAATTCATCAAAAAGCTATGCCCCAAGGAAAACACAGCACGTTACAAATCAAATTTTCATCCGCTATTAATCAAGTTGGCAAACCGCAAAAGTTAGCTTTTGCTTTTCCCGAACTGCGCTGTACTTTTGGGGGATGTGCTGTTGTTCCCGATTTAGCAGTATTTGAGTGGTCGCGCATTCCTCTGAATTCTCAGGGAGAAATTGAAAATAGGTTTGAAATTGCGCCGGATTGGATAATTGAAATTTTATCGCCGGATCAAAGTTCTAGTCGCGTGATTAAGAAGATTCTATTTTGTCTCAAAAATAAGACTAAATTGGGTTGGCTGATTGACCCGGAAGAAAAATTACTTCTTGTTTTTAAACCGCAGCAGCAACCAGAGGCGAAGGAGAATCAGGATATTTTACCTGTGCTCGATGTGCTGTCGGGTTTACAACTGTCAGCGGCAGATTTGTTTGGGCTGTTAATTTTCGATCGCCCGTGAGTTACAGTTGAGTATAGGGAATTTTGCATCTAACGGCATTTAAAGGTGAATCGCTCAACGGCTCATAATTCGCAATTTGGGTTTCCGAAGATGCCGCCATCGCTGCAATTGCGACAGTATCAGCGAATGGCGGTTGCTAATTGGTTTGCGAATCAGGGACGCGGTACGCTGAAGATGGCGACGGGTAGCGGCAAGACGATTACTGCACTGGCGATCGCCACTGAATTATACAATAAAATTAACCTGCAAGTCCTGCTCGTAATTTGCCCTTACTGCCACCTGGTGAATCAGTGGGCGCGGGAATCCGAGAAATTTGGTTTAAAACCTATTTTGGCTTTTGATAGTGCCCGCAGTTGGCAAAAAAAGCTGGCTGGGGGTTTGTATGAAGTGCGATCTGGCGAGCGAGCATTTCTCACAATCATCACTACCAATGCTAGCTTAATGGGAGATAGTTTGCGATCGCAACTGCGCTATTTCCCAGAAAAAACCCTGATTATTGGAGACGAAGTTCACAACTTAGGCGCGCCCCGTTTAGGAGAAAGTTTGCCGCGCAATATTGGACTGCGACTCGCCCTTTCCGCCACCCCAGAAAGGCATTTCGACGAACAAGGAACCGAAGCTATTTTAGATTATTTCGGCCCAGTTTTGCAGCCGGAACTTACCTTAGCCGACGCCATCCGCCAAAAAGCCTTAGTACATTATTTATACTATCCAATTTTAGTGGAATTGACCGAAGCCGAAACCCGCAAATATTCCCGCTTAACTCAAAAAATTGGCTGGGCGCTTTGGGGCGATGACAAAGTAGAAGAAAACGATGCTTTAACGACTTTATTAATGCAGCGATCCCGGTTAATTGGAGCTGCGGCTAATAAATTAGTAGCTTTGCGAGAATTAATGATTCACCGCCTCGACACCGCCCACACTTTATTTTACTGCGGCGACGGTGCGATCGAAGGAAGTGCGCGCCGAAATAACAACCGCCAACTAACAGAAACCGCGAAGTTATTGGGTTCAGAATTAGGCTACCGAGTTAACACTTATACTGCGGCAACTCCTTTAGCAGAAAGAGAACGATTGCGCCAGCAATTTGAGAGTGGAGAATTGCAAGGTTTGGTAGCGATTCGATGTTTGGATGAAGGCGTTGATATTCCAGCAATTCGCAATGCTGTAATTTTAGCAAGCAGCAGCAATCCGCGCCAGTTTATTCAGCGCCGGGGACGGATTTTGCGGCCGCATCCGGGGAAGGAAAGGGCAACTTTATTTGACATGATAGTTTTGCCTCCAGATTTGGGTCGGGATACCTTAGAAGTCGAGCGCAATTTGCTGCGAAAAGAGTTGAAGCGCTTCTTGGAATTTGCCGATTTAGCCGACAATGCTGGGGAAGCTAGAGTGAAATTGCTGCAACTTCAGAAGCGTTACGGGCTATTAGACATTTGACATTTATTAAGGTTCGGTTTATGTTTGAGAATATAGAATTATTCGATCGCAGTTTTAGTTGCTAGTTTAGTTCGCGATCGCACCCAGACTTCAGAAACCAGGTTTCTTTGTAGATTTCTCGTGACTGTTCGCAAAACTCGTAAAAACCGGGTTTCTCGCCCCTGAGCCTAGGCACTGTATATTTTAATATTTGCAAAAAAAAATGACTGAAAATCTGAATGAAAATTTGATTCTGGCATTTAGATATGAAGATAGTGCGCTCGCATCCGTACCGAAAAGCATTTTAGCAGAAAAGCGTTCGGCTTATCACACTCATCAGGAATTCAGCGACGTACAGCAACCAATTACTAGCGCGCCGCCCGAAGTCCGACAAATTATTGAGCGGGTATTGGAAATTGAAAAAGATAAGTTGTACATGAGAGCTCCCCGCCACATTAACGATGACATTTTAAAAATTATTAAGGAAGCAATTGTATGAAGTTAATCTCAATTACTCTGTGCAACTTTCGTCAATTTTACGGCAAAAGCCCCGAAATTAAACTAGCTTGGGGCGGGCAAAATATTACAGTAATTCACGGTAACAACGGAGCTGGAAAAACTGCATTAATGAATGCCTTTACATGGGTACTTTACGGAGAATTTAGCGCGGCTTTTGCGGCGGAAGAACAATTAGTAAACAAGCGTGCTCTGGCTGAAGCAGAAATGGGAAAAGCCGTAGGTTGTTGGGCGGAAATTGTGTTTGAACACGACAGCACGCGCTACCAAGCAAGACGCATTTGTCGTGCTTATAAAAGTGAAAATACTGTAGAACATGGCAAGGCTGAATTGTTTCTGAGTGTAGCCAAAGATAACGGTCTCTGGCTGAAGCCGGATCAGCATCCCGATGATATTATCGGGCGGATTTTGCCGGAAAGTTTACATAAATATTTCTTTTTTGACGGGGAGCGAATCGAGCAAATTGTCCGCTATGACAAGAAGGCAGAAATTGCTGAAGCTACTAAGGAGTTGCTGGGGGTGGAAGTGTTGAATCGATCGATCCGGCATTTAGGAGAAGCAAAAAAATCGCTAGAGACAGATTTAAATATAATTGGGAATGCCGAAACGAAGAAACTTTTAAAAGACAAGCAAAAAATTGAGCAAGAAGTTGAGCAACTTTCGAGCAGACAAGTAGAAATCGAGCGGGAATTGGTGAACCAAGGGGAGTTAAAAAAAGCAGTTAATGGTAACTTGTTGGAACTTAGCGGTGCGGCAGATTTACAAAAGTTGCGAGATGAATTGGAAATTCAGAAAACTTTATTTAAGCAACAAATTTCACAAGCTACAGATGCTCTCAAACGCTCAATATCTATGCGGGGTTATGGGGTATTTTTGTCAGAGGCGGCGGCGGAATTTGAAGTAATAGTCGGGGGTTTGCGGGAAGGTGGCTCGTTGCTTTCGGGGATTCAGCGACCGTTTTTGGAAGAGTTATTAGCGCAGCAGCGGTGTATCTGCGGTGCGGAATTAGTGGAGGGTTCTGAATCTCGCCAACAGGTTAGCGGTTGGATTGATAAAGCGGGAATTGGGGATGTGGAAGAAACAACTATTCGGATTAGCGATCGGGTAAATG
>JAICRN010000333.1 GCA_025937335.1 Microcoleus sp. TY_ISSM_2_bin.22 | reverse complement strand
CGGTCGCTACCGCGTCATTGTCAATGCTTACGATCCGCCTCCAAAAGGTAGGGGCAAGTACAGCTTAACCGTCCGCGAAACAACTGGAAATTAGTTTGAACGAAACTTCGGAGTTAGGACACGGCAATGCCGTGTCCCTATAATCCTAGGTCGATCGCACTACAAGTAACTGCGATCGACCTGATTACTTCTACAACACGTTGTTTGCGATACCGATGCAGTCAATTCATCTGTTTGCGTGCAACTATAAAAGTTATAATCTTCTACCTCTAATTTGATAAACTGTATCTTAAATAAGTATTAAAAATCAAAGGGAAGCTGAAATATCGATAATTTTTCAGCTTCCCTTTTTAATTAATTTTGATTAATTTAACGCAGGCCCAGCCAGGTGAAAAAATCCTGGCGGGTGAAGAATTCTAGCAGCAAAAGTCCCACGAATCCCACCATGGCAAATCGGCCGTTGATTTGTTCTGCATAGGCATTCCACCCAAAGGCTGGTTCTGGTTGTTTTGGGGTATTTGGGGTTGTCGGTTTTGGGGATGGAGGAGTTTTAGCAGTCATTTAAAAGTTTTAAGTTTCGTGTTTTGAGTGATGACTTTTGGGAAGCTTTGCGATCGCACAACTTGTAATTTACCAGGAAAATGACAGCCGATCGCTAATCTGCTGACTTTTCTAAACTTTGAACCGATTCGATCAGATTTCGCACGGTTTCGGTACCTTCTGAAGGCTCAAAAAACAGCGGGAACTTGCCGCGAGCGATCATTCTCAAACCCAACGGGCCCAGACTCAGCAAACCTTTAACGTCGCGGAAGTAGTTTCCTACTACTTCGATGCCAAATTTGCGCTCGTCTATCCAGCCGCCTTCTTTGACGAGATCGATTAAGACTTTGCGGTGGCGGATCGATCGACTGGCTTGGTCGTCTTTGCGATCGAGAATCTCTTGTTTAATCTTACCAATTTGATCCATCGGCGCAACTTCCATCGGACAAACCGAGTTGCAGTAGTAACAGCGGGTGCATCCCCAGACACCTGCGGTGCCTTCGTTGTATTTTTCGAGCCGATTTTCGGTTTCGCTGTCGCGGGAGTCGGCGATCGTGCGGTAAGCTTTGGCGAGGGCGTGGGGGCCGACAAATTCCGGGTTGACTTCGCGGGCGTTGCACTCAGAATAGCACGCGCCGCAGAGGATGCAGTTGCCGGTTTGGTCTAGTTTCGATCGCTCTTCTGGAGTTTGCAGAAATTCCCGTTCTGGAATTGCTCGCGAGGCAGTGCTGACATAGGGTTCAACTGCTTCTAGGTTGTCCCAAAAACTGGTCATGTCAACAACCAAATCTTTAATGACCGGCATATTTCCCATTGGGGCGACGGTGATTTCTGGGATAAAATTGGCAGGCTTTTCTGCTGAGCTGGAATCGGCTATTTTTTGCAGTCTTGCGAGTTCGCCGGCCACATTTTCTTTGCAAGCTAATGCCGATCGACCGTTAATTCGCATTGAACAACTGCCGCAAATTGTATTGCGGCAATTTTTGCGAAAAGCTAAAGTGCCGTCCTGTTCCCACTTGATACTGTTGAGGCAGTCAAGGATGGTATTGCTTTCTTCCACGTCTAGGGTGTAAGTGTGAACCCGGGGAGCCTCGTTTTGATTTTGGCGGACTACGTTAAAGCGGACTTTCATATTTTGAGTGAGGAATTTAGTGTCTATTTTAAGCTAAATTTTCTACCTCTCTAGAAAGCTATTATTTTTTTAACAACTACCTAAAGTAAGAGGTTTAAAAGTTTTGATTATTATTTGATAAACATCAATAATTCTCAAGTTATAAATCCTAAATTGCAACTTTTTTAAGGGGATTTTTGAGCTATTAATTGGAGATAAAAGTAATTAATCGCTGCAATTGGGTAGTCGGAGGTGCGTGATGTCCAGCTTGTTTGTATTAACTTTCATGTTTTCAACGCCGGCCTTTTGTCTGGGTTTGCTAAATCCTCAATGGGTGGGACTGGGCACTCGCAAGCGATCGGCTGCCTTGTACGGCGGGTTGATGGCAGTTTCGTTCGTTTTGCTTGGGGTTACAGCACCTAAGCCGCAACCAGTTTCCTCGGGGCTGCTGGCCTCAACTGAATGGCCAGAATTTAGGGTAAGCGCACTTTTTCGCTGAACGTACGTGCTGAGTCTGCACCTCACTTTTATGGCATCGAGATCGAGACTCGATCGCTTGTGAAACGCTGCGTTAGATTTGCTCTCCCAAAAACCTCCGTTAATGATGAAGGCTTTTTTCGGTGATTGTACCAATTGAAGAACGCAAATCGATCGGCTAAAATCATCTAATTGTTGAGCTTGCGGTGCTGGTGCAGCTATGACTTACAGCTTGAGAATTGTCGATTTGCCAACGAGTGAACGGCCGCGGGAGCGGCTGATGGCGGGTGGGCCCAAAAGTTTGGCGACTGCGGAATTGATTGCGATTCTCCTGGGTACGGGCCAGGGAAAAGGCAAACTTTCGGCCGTCGGTCTCGGACAGTATATTTTAAATCAGTTGAGTTTGCACCAGCGCGACCCTCTGGCTGTCCTCCGCAGTATTAGCGTTCAGGAGTTGACGCAGATTCACGGGATTGGTCCTGCTAAGGCAACCGGGATTTTGGCTGCTGTGGAGTTGGGGAAGCGGGTGTTTCAGTCGCGGCCTCCGGAAATGGCTGTGGTTGACTCTCCGCAAGCGGCGGCGGATGCGCTGAGTCAGGATTTGATGTGGCAGTCTCAGGAACGTTTTGCTGTGGTGCTGCTGGATGTGAAAAATCGCCTGCTGGGTACTCAGATAATTACGATCGGCACAGCTACGGAAACTTTGGCTCACCCGAGGGATATATTTCGGGAGGTGATCCGCCAAGGGGCGACGCGGGCGATTATCTCGCACAATCACCCCTCCGGGATTGTGGAGCCGAGCCCGGAGGATATTGCTTTGACGCGGCAGTTGCTGGCGGGAGCGCAGTTTTTGTCGATTCCGCTACTGGATCACTTGATTTTGGGGAATGGCGATTTTCGGAGCTTGCGGCAGACTACGACGCTTTGGGACGAGTATCCTCAGGGGGATTGAACTCTTATACTTAACTAATTTGATTACTGTCATTAGTTATTTGTATCTTTGGGTTGTGCGACGGCTGAATCAGCCCTGACAGCAGGCTAATTGTCAGGCTGGAGTCTCCGGGGACAGCCTGTTTTGGCTGAATGTCGCTGCTGATACTTAGTTTCGCTCGCAACTCGGTTAATCTAGTATAAGTAGGCTGAAGAGGTCGCTAATCCGATTTTTTTTGAGCATACTAAACGTATACTGAACCAGCACCTAAATACCCACTTATTAAGAAATTATTAAATGGGATGTAAAATACACGGTGTGGTGATAGGAGGAGAACGTGTTTCTGAGACTTGCAGAACAACACCGTAAATTCGTCCAAGATTTGGTAATGAACCTCCAAGCTTTAGCGATCGTGCTAGAGCATCGGGGTTATCTGGCATCCTGCTACACTTGCGGGGGTCAGATGAACAGTGCCTCATTTATGGTCAGTTTGACGGACAACCATCTGATTCGATTTTTAGTGTCAGATTACGGTATCACTTGGACAGAGATGCGGGACGACCGCGAATTGATGAAACTAGAAGGTGCAGAAGCTATTAGTCAGTTACAAGAACTGGCAAATCTCGTAAAGTATCAAATCCAACCTTCGGAAGCTACTTTAGCGACGGCGCAGCGAGTTTAGCGATTGCACGGTTCCGAGGAAGGCGACGCAAGAAAGTCGGTGCTTGTCTGCGACAACCGAATCCCCAGCGAGTTAGTTGAGAGGGTTCACGTGTTGCACAGCGATGGCTGTTCAACAGACAATGGTGCTCTCAGGGTGCCTTCAGACGCTCAGTTTAGCGCTGAGTCGATCGAACTCTCATCGGGCAGACGGCATACTTTATGCAAAAAGTGTCAAACTTGGAACCTCTAGTTTTTTTTAGCAGTTGATTCTCCCTTGAGAGCGATTAGCAAAATGTAGAAGTCTGACTGCTCGTCGGCTGCGATGTTAATTTCTCATTTGGGCATTCAAAACTTTGGCATTCAAAAGTCAAGGACTTGAAATTAACTTTGAGCAGGCAGGTAGAATTTAACATCGAGAGTGAGGATGAGGCTGTGAAGATGGGGTGAAGCGCAGACCGGGGGCTATGGTCTACGGGCGATTCAGGATTCAACGGCAAAGCCAGTAAGGCTTAATTCCAGCCATTAGTCGTCTGGGCTTGATTGAAAACATCTTCATTTGTCTAAAATTCCTGGTTTGGATAGCCGCGAATTCCATGAGACTGTGGGCGCATCAATACTGTGTTTCCTTGGGGGGTTGAATAATGAACCCTCAAGATGCCAAGAACGCCAAGAAGGAAGAAGAAAGAAAAACAGGGATAGAAATATTAATTGCGGGCAATTACCGGAAATGCTCTAACAGAGGCGCGACGAGATCAAATGTGGGGTGTCCCCTTCACGGATTTGCCAACAGCATCACAATCTACGCACAGAGCTTAAATTGACACTAATGTCCTTGTGGTCGCCCCAGCAAAGTGTTGCGCACCCCCTAAACTCGTCCCAATTCCGGTTGCATCCGCAGTTCTGCCCACACCGGCAGATGCTCTGAACCAACTGTTGTTAAAACCTTGGCTGATTTTGCCCCCCAGTGCTGAGAATACCAAACATAGTCAAGCCTCACCAGGGGAAAAGTTAATTTCCAGTTTAACTGTTTAACCAGTAAATTCAGATCCCACCCGTTAGGAAAAGTAAAGCCAAAACCCAGTCCCGCTGTTCGGAAAGCATCTTGCATAACCGCTCTCAAATAATAGTAATCTTGAGACTGGTCAGTCAAATTAAAGTCCCCAGCGGCAATAGTCGGGAGCGTTTCTTTCTGGAGTCGCCGCACTAAATCTTGAATTTGTGCCGGTCTGTCGCCGTACTCGTAAACTGGGATTTTGAGGAAAGGCAAAATTTTATACTGGCGAAACCACGGTGGGGTTGTTGAAATGTTATAAAGAACTACATCTTGCTGGTTAATTTCGATAATAGCTCGTTCTTGTGGTTCGTTCCCACCGGCTAGCTGTAACTTTTGGAAAGAGCGAATGGGATATCTGCTGAGAATCACATGGTATCCGCGCCCCAGGTGGTGCGGGTATAATGCGGCCAACTTAGAGAATACTTCTTCGGCGTAATCTTCCTTAATTTCTTGCAAACAAATGAGGTCTGGTTTTTGTTCCTGAATTAGGTTAACCAAAGCTTGTCGGGAGTCGTGATGCCAGCCGAGGTTGAGAGAAAAAACCTTGAGAGTTGGCTGGGAGTCACTGATGTTCGCCGGCTGGGGAGAAAAGTAGGTGACGTGTAGCCAACTCAGCAGGCAGATGCCAGCCACAGAGGAAACAATCGCGAACCAGCGTTTCTTTATGATAAAAAACCCTAGAATTGGCAGCAGGAAGATTGGCAAGAAAATCCAAGGAACAAAATCCCCCATCAAGGCAATCGGCCACAGCCTGTCCCAAAAGATCCGTCTCAGAATCAGATAGCAGACAATCAGTGCTGAGTAGGCGTAGGCGAGAAGTTGAGCAATTCGCTGCAAAAATCGGTAAGGCTTAATCATAGCGCCGTCTGCAATAGCATCCTCTTACTGGTGTGGGGACAAAAAAACTGGATAATGCTGAGTTCAAATTAACTGAAATGGTCGCTCCCCTGCTGAGGCTAGGCAATACACTTTTCCTGTGTCCGGCTCTTTTATTTTATACAGACTTCTGGCTGGAAAAAGTGATTGAAAATCGCGATCGGTATATTGCTATTGAGAGTAAGTTGTTGGTTAAATCAAAAGTAGCGATCGCAAAGTTAGGAATCTCAAGCAAATGATCAATCTCAGCGAACTACTAGAACCCATCGCCAGTCAATTTCGCAGTCTGGGAATTCCCGAACCAATTACCCATTGGGGACACCCTGTAATGATGGGGATCGTGGTGGTGGCGATGGGCAGTTTTGTCGGGTATACGGGATGGCAAGGACGTTTGGCCACCGATAAAGATGTCGCACTAAAAAGTCGCTCGGATCACCGCAAGCTTGCACCGTGGATGTTTCTGTTTCTAGCTTTGGGCTATACAGGCGGCTTGCTGTCGCTGGTGATGCAGCACCAGCCAGTAATGGAAAGCCCGCATTTTTGGACGGGTTCGGCAGTCCTGGTTTTACTGGCTGTTGGCAGCTTGATTTCGCTCACGGGTTTTGGGGGTGGGAAACTAGCACTGCGCGCGGTTCACGCTTATTTAGGCACGGCGGCTCTTGCACTTATGGTGCTGCACGCGGCTTTCGGTTTAAAATTGGGGCTGTCTATTTAGAAGAGGAAGAGGAAGGGGAAGGGGAAGGGAAAGAATGTAAGGAAAGAAATTTTGCCATAACTTACGAACGGGTAGCCAGAAATTGGGTTTTTTACCCAAGTTCACGGCGTTTAGCCCTTTACCCGGGTTGAAAAACCCGGTTTCTTTGGTAAGG
>JAICRN010000808.1 GCA_025937335.1 Microcoleus sp. TY_ISSM_2_bin.22 | reverse complement strand
TGCTAATCTGTTAAGGGTGTTAACATCCTTCGAGGGTTCAAATCCCTCCCTCTCCGTTCTAAACAAGGCTTTCAGCAAGTTTTAACTGATTTTGCTTTAGGGGTTTGTGTACGATATATCAAAGAATCGTGATTGTTTTTAATATATCGTATGCGTGATTTTGGGGAAGCACTGGGGAAAGCAAACGCTGCACTAGACCGAGTGCAAATCCGACAGAAAGGCGATCGGCTATATCTGCGAGCTACTTTACCGCCAAAACCAGGCGACGGAGACAAACCCAAACGCTGCGAACTGAGTACCGGATACGGAGCCCACGCCGAAGGATTGAGATTTGCCAAAGCTAAGGCCCTGGAAATTGAAGGTCAGTTACTTCGAGAAAAGTTTGATTGGACGCCCTGGCTTAAAGGAAAGCACAAACCTGCGGAGAGTGTAGGTGAGTGGGTGATTAAATTTGAAAATAACTACTGGGAGTCGCGGGAGCGATCGCTGGCAAAAATTTCGACTTGGAAAGCTTCTTATCAAGAAGCGTTTGATCGGCTTGACTCAAACAAACCTCTGACAGAAGAACTGCTAAAAGCTGCAATTTTAAAATCGCAACCGGGAACCCGCACCAGGCAAAAACTGTGCTTTGCCTACGGGGCGATCGCCAGATTTGCAGGAATTGAAAACAAATTTTCGGAGTTAGCCGCGGGCTGCGGGGCAAAAATTCAGCGGGATCTGCCGTCAAACTTGGAAATTGAAGCAATGCGCGAATCAATCGGCAACCCCGCTTGGCAGTGGGTTTTCGGAATGCTGGCCGCTTACGGTCTGCGACCTCACGAAATTTTCAAGCTTGATTGTTCTGAGCTGAATTCCGAACCGGGCTGGCTGCGCGTGCTGCCCGACACCAAAACTAAGGAGCGGCTGATTTTACCGCTGATGCCGAAATGGCGATCGGATTGGCAGCTTTGGGAAATGAATCTACCCAACACTCAAACGGAAGGCAGAACTAACCAAAGTATTGGTGCAAAAGTTACTCCCGGTCTGCGGGCACAAGGTGTTAACTTGACCGCTTACCATTTGCGAGATGCTTACGCGGTTCGGGGGTCAGTATTAGGAATCGATCCGGCGATCGTTTCTCGGTGGATGGGGCATTCACTCAAAATTCATTTTGATAAATACCACCATCACATCAGCAAGCGAGATTTTGAGGAAGCTTGGAAGCGAGCCACCAAATACTAAGCTTTTTCTGGCGGTATTGAGTTAATATCCCTCTCCCACGCCATTACATTGATTAATATCCGATGTCCGTTAAACTTAAAATGCACTCCAACTTTAGCCCGATGGTTGCGAGGGTTTAACCTAGCAGCTTTTACCACGTTTCTTAATTTTGGTTCAGATTGGTTAAGCGCCACGGCTGCCAATTTTAACGGTTGGAATTCTTGCATTAAACCGGAATTCCGGATAATTGTTTCAAGCAATTCAACGCGGCGAGTTAATTGTTCGATTTGTTTGCTATCTGAGTTCATTTTACAATACCTTTGTCTCAAAAT
>JAICRN010000076.1 GCA_025937335.1 Microcoleus sp. TY_ISSM_2_bin.22 | reverse complement strand
TCAATTATTCCCAGGGTAGCAACATACTCAAACAACAGGCAGCGCATATATCTTTCTTGCAGGATATGCCAATCGTGACTGCCCGAATATCCTAAGTTACCGTACCCAAATTCAGAAATATAGAGATTGTCGGGATCGCGCGTTACTTCAAACCGATTGCCCGTGGCCAACATATACTTGCTAAATTCGCTAAACAGAATCCATTTACCGACAGGACATTCTGCTAGAATTGAGGCGACCGCCTCTCTCCGCCCCGCCGCCGCTGTCATGCCGCGCGCGCCCTTGCCGGTTTGTCCTTTAATCGCATCAATGCGGCGAAATTCATCAAAAGTGTTTGTTTTTAACCAGCGCTTCCATGCTGTCTGTAATCCTTTGGCAGGTGATTCTTGCAAAGCTTTCTGTCCCGCTTTGGTCAAAACTAGCTTTTTGCCCGATTGTTCGGCGAATTTGCTCGCTTGGGCGATCGCGGGCCAAGCAAAGGATTTGATGTTACCAACCTCGTAGAATATATCGCCCTTTTCCAAGGTAGCTTGGCGCTGTTCGTCGTTATAAAAATCACCCCCTTGCAATACGGCGGCGATCGCTTTGAGAGTTGCGGCACCAGGTAATGCGGTTTTCTCACTAACGGCAACTTTGCCCGACTGAATCAGACGCAAAACTGCTTCCAAATCCTTTGGGGCAGGCCGTTCCATTTCAAAAATTGTCAAAGGAAGTTCGTACTCGGATACCTCTCTTTTAGATGTACGAAAGTTATGTTTTTCTACACGAATAATAAAATTATCTGGCAGTACATCGCCAACCAGATTTAAGGGAGTTGCTTGGGGTTTTGGCACAAACTTCAGCAATTTTTCTTCAAGATCGTAGGGTATCGCAGTGCCGTAGAAAAACAAGCATAGTATGGATGGTTCTCGGTTGTATCCATAGCGATCGCTTGTTCCCCAGTTTGGTTGTTGTCCGTATTTCGCCACAAATACATCGGCATCATAGCCACCACCTGACCCGTGTATAACTTCCGCTACTGCCGCTTTTTGCAGGTCGTCTAATTGCGCCCAAACTTGCTTGAGTTTTTGTCCCTGCATTTGCTCTTTAATCCCAGCAACCAGGTCTGCTTTGCGGGTTAATTTACGATCGCCCGACAACAGTGCATTCAGCTTTTTTAAATCTTCAACAATTATTCCTTCGAGTGCCTCTTGGAGGGTAGGAACATCATCTAGGGTTTGGTAACGCGGCATAATTTTTGGCAATTCGCCTGCTGCAAAATTGTTTGTGCTACCAAATATAACAACTTTCCCCGATTTGTTATTTGAATTTTTGTAACAAAAATCACAAGCATGGTTTAATATTTATTGTTAAACAGGGTAATCTGATCTAATAAAGTACAAAAGTAGGCAAAATAAAAAACTCGCAATTACACAACTACTCTTCACAAATTTAGGGGAAAATCTTAATTTAAAATTTGACTTTTGAGATTTAACTCGGAGTGTGAGATAATTATTTACAATCGTGACTTGTGTTTTACTGGGCCCGCCAGCGCGGTAAAACAGCAGTATCAGTCAGCATTGTTAAAAAAAATTACCAATTCCCAATCATCAGCAACAAGGCGATATGAGCGAACACCCAACAATCAGCTACCGCACCGAAAGTGACTCGATGGGAGACAAACAAATCCCATCTAATGTCTATTATGGCATCCAAACTCTAAGGGCTATTGAAAATTTCCCGATCAGCGGCATTAAGCCTTTATCAACATACGTTGATGCTTGTGTTTTAATTAAGAAAGCAACGGCGATCGCCAATGGCGAACTCGGCTGCATTCCCCAAGACATCAGTCAAGCCATTGTCCAAGCAGCAGATGAAATCCTAGCTGGCAAATTGCGCGATCAATTTGTAGTTGATGTCTACCAAGCCGGCGCCGGAACTTCTCACCACATGAACGTTAATGAAGTTCTTTCAAATCGCGCTTTGGAAATTATGGGCGACGAAAAAGGCAATTACAAGCGCATTAGTCCTAACGATCATGTAAACTACGGTCAATCGACAAATGATGTGATTCCGACGGCGATTCGGATCGGCGGATTGTTGGCGTTAGAAAAGACTCTGTTTCCGGCTTTGTCGGATGCCGTAGTCGCCCTAGAAAACAAAGCAGAAGAATTCAAAGATATTGTTAAATCCGGCCGCACTCACATGCAAGATGCCGTACCTGTTCGACTCGGCGAAACCTTCGGCGCTTGGGCGCAAATTCTTAGAGAACATCGCATTCGCATTGAAATTGCATCGGGCGATTTGACATCCTTGGGATTGGGCGGCAGTGCGGTGGGGACTGGCTTAAATACTCACCCAGAATACTGTCAAAAAGTTGCTGAAATTCTCTCAGAATTAACCGATCAACCCCTGAAACCAGCAAGGCATTTAATGGCAGCTATGCAGAGTATGGCACCGTTTGTAAATGTGTCCGGTACGCTGCGAAATCTCGCTCAAGATTGCGTTAAAATCTCCCATGACTTGCGTTTGATGGACTCCGGGCCGAAAACGGGTTTGAAAGAAATTCAACTGCCTCCCGTGCAACCGGGTTCGTCAATTATGCCGGGAAAATACAACCCTGTGATGGCAGAAATGACATCGATGGTGTGTTTTCAAGTTATGGGTTACGATAGCGCGATCGCCCTGGCCGCCCAAGCGGGACAATTAGAATTGAACGTGATGATGCCCCTGATTGCCTACAATCTCATTCACAGCATCGAAATTTTGGGCAATACCATCAGCGCGCTGACTGCACAATGCCTCGCCAAAATTGAAGCTAAGGGCGATCGGTGTCTCGCTTACGCTGAAGGCAGTCTCGCCCTCGTTACCGCCCTCAACACTCACATCGGCTATCTCAACGCTGCCGCCGTCGCCAAAGAATCCCTAGAAACGGGCAAATCTTTGCGGCAAATTGTGCTAGAAAGGGGTTTAATGAGTGCAGAAGACTTGGCAAAAGTTCTAGATTTAGAGAAAATGAGTGCGATGCCGGCATCTTCTGCTAACGTTTAGAAGATCGAAGGTATCAGGTAGAAACTACAATGCTGAACTCGATATAATTCAGCCTTCAGCATTCTGAGTTCTGCCCGATCGCTGTCACAGGTTAAAGTTAAACAATTCAGAATTCATTTTTTTTAGATTTAATTCTGAATTTTTTTATAGTCTAAAGTAGGGGAGCAAGATTTATGCGCGCAAGTTCTTTTGCCAAATTAACTCAAGATAAAGAGAACACGACTCAAGTGACATTTCATTATGTGGAAGGTCACGCAGAAACCTTTACTCTTCCGATTCCTGCACAAGAATTCCAAGAGGAAGTGCTGAATTTGTTAAATCAACCTTGGTTGACTTTTCATTTAGCCGATCAAACCGTTTTTATTTGCACTGCCAGGGTGGTAAAAATAGAAGTGAAACCTGCTATTCCAGAACTTCAAGGTCAAGGAATATTCTCTAACTCGCTGCGAGTTAGTACCATGCAGCGGGCTGCTGTCGGTAGATTGCCGATGGATACTTAGAACCCATTTGTATTGAGATTATTCTGGGTAAGGTGCGCGCAGATCGCCCTGCTTAAGGTGTTCCGTGCGTGCGTTACATTGAAATTATTCCCGATCGATCGCCAATTACAAATTAATTCATAATTATGTCTGCTGTTAGTTTAATTCGTGCCAATTCATACGACCGCCAAATCTTGCAAGCATCTTTAGAAAGTTTGCTGGCACCCTGGGGCGGAATCTCGGCTTTTGTCAAATCGGGCGATCGGGTTTTACTCAAACCCAATCTCCTCACCGGTTCTCGCCCTACCAAAGAATGCGTCACCCGCCCCGAATTGGTTTACTGCGTGGCTAAAATGGTCGTGGAAGCGGGAGGAAAACCGTTTTTAGGTGATAGTCCAGCTTTTGGTAGCGCCATGGGTGTAGCCAAAGCCAACGGTTATTTGCCGCTGTTGCAAGAACTGAATTTGCCAGTAGTTGAGTTTCAAGGAAAACGCTACAAAACTGTCAGCGAAGATTTCAATCATCTGCGAATTTGCAAAGAAGCAATGGAAGCGGATGTCGTGATTAATTTGCCCAAACTGAAATCTCACGTTCAATTAACGGTGACAATGGGCGTGAAAAATTTGTTCGGCTGCGTCCCCGGCAAAATGAAGGCTTGGTGGCACATGGAAGCTGGCAAAGATAGCGCCAGATTCGGTCAAATGCTGGTAGAAACTGCCCGGGCAATTAACCCAAATTTGACGATTTTGGATGGAATTATCGGTCACGAAGGTAACGGGCCAAGCGGCGGGGAACCTAAGTTTTTGGGAATTTTGGGCGCGTCTGATGATGTGTTTGCCTTGGACAGAACTTTAGTTGAAATTATTAATGCCGATCCGGCGGCGGTTCCGACTGTAGCTGCGGCGATGAGATTGGGACTTTGCTCGAATTTAGAAGCGATTGATTTTCCGCTTTTGCACCCGGAAGATGTGAAAATTTTGGATTGGAAGTTGCCGGCAAATATGATGCCGATTGACTTTGGTATGCCTCGGGTGATTAAGTCTACTTTCAGGCATTTTTATATCCGCTTTATCAAAGAACGGGTCGGGGCTTACGCCGATCGATAGGAGGCCTTCGCGACAGATTCATAAAAATGCGCCCTTGTCAACTACCTCTTGTCAGGAAGATTAAACAAAAGTTTGGCTTCCTAACTCAACTCGGAGGTAAATTTTTATGTCAAGGAACTGTACCGGGCGCAAAATTTGTGGCTACTGATAGATGAAATCGTAAATTTTATACTTCGCTGTCGCCAAAGATGTCAGCAATATTATTTAGCTACAAAGGTAAGAAAGTTTTTATTTGTCTCGATCGCAGCCTACATCGCTACCCAGTTTTATAACTTAATTTATACTTAAATTATTGCTTAATTCCTAAATATAGGAAAAATTACTCACAGCCCGATCGCGGAATGTATAGTTTTTTATCAAACGTGACAAAGCAAGTTAAATGGGTTAGCTTAATTTCAATGTAAGCTGAAAACCACGCCGCAGCAATGGTGTTTCCGAAACCTAATAATTTTGGGGCAGTCATCGGCTGTGTTTTGGATTCCGCAACGGTCGCTGGCAGATAATTGCTTTGCGGATTTGAAATCTAACATTAGTGGTTATTAGTACGTCAAGTACCTAAATAATGAAAACTAAAATGCAAAGTCAAAATTGCTTAAGTCCTACCGTCGTCTGTCCTATATCGGGACAGACTATGAAACCGTGGCTATTGATACCGGGTGATTGGCGCAGACCTGGCAACAAAGAATCATTTCAATTGTACTGGTGCGAAAAGTCACAACTTGGATGCATTCATCCTTTACCCGAACTCAAAAAAATCGCCAGCTTCTACGAAATTGACGAGTATTATACTCATCAGGCAGACTCCAGAGATTCCGACTCTTCCTCTTCTATTTCCTTTTTGGATAAATTGCGCACGCATCTAGCTTGGCGTTTCGATCGCGGAGTAGATGTCACAAGTCAATGGTGGAAGCAACAGTTCGGGACTGCTTCGTATTCGATCTTAGAAATCGGTTGCGCCAACGGCGAACTGATGGAAGAACTGCAAGCAGATGGTCACAAAGTCTGGGGCGTAGAACCCGATCGACAAGCTTTGGTTTTCGCCCAGCAGCGAGGTCTTGATGTATTTTACGGTACTGCTGAATCTTTGCCCCCGGAAGTCAAGTCTAGACAGTACGACACGATCGTGATGAACCACGTACTCGAACATACCAGAGATCCTTTACTGGCACTGCGCAATGCCATGAATTTGCTCGTAGATGGCGGCAAATTGGTGATGGAAGTACCAAATAACTCTTGTATTGGACTCAAGTCATCAGGGGTTGCATGGATGCATCTCGATGTACCAAGGCATTTGTATTTCTTCACACCGCATAGCTTCCGCGCTATCTGTGAAAAAGTGGGATTTGAGATAATTTCTACCGAGTTTAATGGCTACTATCGCCAATTTGCCAACAGTTGGATCGATGATGAAAGAAACATTTTTAATGTGTTCAATTCAATGGAATTTCATCCGACGGTAAAGCCCAAAGAAAACAGTAAAGTCCAAGCTTGGAACCTACTTCTGAAAACAATTTTTGCGGCTGATGAAAACAAGTACGATTCGATCCGGGTTGTAGTCCAAAAGCCATAGCAAGAGCGAGGTAAGGGCAATAAACTTTTGGTTTTATATCAAGTTTGGTTACACAGTCACAATAATTTCGCCCTCCCCTGCGATAATTCCCAATGCCAGGAATGCGATCGGACAAAATGCGACATTGACCCAGCACTCAACCTGACTCGATCGAGACTGACCCACAAACTGTATATGTAGGGTGCGCAGCGCGCACCTTACCCCATAAAGAAATCTAAAAATTGCTTTCTGGCGTAAGTCCTCTTGAAGATGCGATCGCAATTGCACCTCAAAACAATTAGTTACGCTCTCTACTTTTTGCTTTTTTACTTTTTAGTTGTGATCGCCCATACTTCACCAGTAACTTTTAAATTTCAACCATACAATACTTCTTCCACAGGCGGCGTGGCGTCTGTGGGGTCGAAATGTTTAATTTTCAAAGCTTGCAGCAAAAACAGCCAGATATAAAGCGGATTCAAAAAAACATAGCGCTGCCAAAGGCGCTTTGGTTCCTTAATCATCCGAAACAGCCATTCCAAACCTATCTTAGATAAAAACTCAGGAGCTTTAGCCAAATTACCCGCATGAAAATCGTAAGCAGCACCTACAGCAATCAGCGGCATTGATAAGTCGTCCCGGTATTCGTAAGCCCAGACTTCTTGTCGCGGACACCCCAAACCGACAAAAGTAATTGCTGCACCGCTGTTGCGGATTTGCTGCGCAATTTCTTGTTTCTCTTGAACCGAAACGTGCCTAAATTTAGAAGGCTGAGTTCCAGCAATAATTAACTTGGGAAAACGCTGGCAGAGATTGCGAGATAAAGCCTCCAGTACAGAAGCTTGAGATCCGTACAAATAGATAGGTAATCCTTCTTCTGCCGCACGTTCGCAGATATGTAACATCGCATTCGGCCCGCAAACTCGATCGGGCAATCCCGTATTGTAGAGCAAATTTAACGCCCACCTCACCGGCTGTCCGTCTGGCAATACTAAGTCAATGTGATTGATTCGATAGCGATGAGTCCTGTCAAGAACCCCAGTCATCACTCCGTGAACCGCTAAAGCCGAAACAGACATAGGTTCTCGGGCGCTGGCTGCTGCAATAATTTTGCTCACAGCCGCTTCATAATTAACCGCATTTACTAATATGCCCAGTACATTCTTTTTCCCTTTATCAATCATGGAAGACCTCTTTAAGCCAACACTCGCCGTTACACTCATAAATATCCTGTATGATTTTTTTTACTTTGTATTCCATCGTTTGCAAAATTGGCACCCTGTTCTTTTTTTTAACTCAATCCTTCGACCCCTCTTTCAGCCAACGCTCGCGGTTACATTCATAAATCTCCTGTAGGATTTGTTTAACGTTATATTTCATTTTCCACTCAGGATAGTGACTGGAAAATTTTGAATTGTCGCTAATCCACCAAATGTGATCGCCAATGCGATTTCCTTCAGCATAAGTCCAATTAAATTTGCGTTCCGCAATTGCCTCGCACATCTGGATAGCTTCTAACATCGAACAATTGCTGTACCTGCCTCCTCCTGTATTGTAAACTTGGGCGCTTCTGGGAGCTTTATAAAATTCATAAAATGCCGAAATTAAATCCGCGCTGTGAATGTTATCGCGAACTTGCTTGCCTTTGTAGCCAAACACGGTGTAAGGAGTTCCCGTGACGGCGCACTTCATTAAGTAGGCGAGAAAGCCGTGCAATTGAGCTCCCGAGTGATTTGGTCCCGTCAAGCAGCCGCCGCGAAAACAAGCGGTGTTCATATTAAAATATCGACCGTATTCTTGAACTAAAACGTCAGCAGCTACCTTAGAAGCACCAAACAAACTGTGCAGGCACTGATCGATCGACATATCTTCCCGAATGCCGCTTTCGTAAGTGTGGCCAGCTTCAATTTCCCACCTGTGTTCTAATTCAATTAAAGGCAATTTGTTGGGTGTATCGCCGTATACTTTATTCGTAGAAGTGAAAATGAAAACTGCTTTGGGACAGTACAAGCGAGTTACTTCTAGAAGATTGAGAGTGCCGTTGGCATTGACGGTAAAGTCTATTTTCGGAGCACGGCAAGCCCAATCATGGCTAGGTTGTGCTGCTGTGTGAATGACTAACTCGATCGACTCGCCGTACCGCTGAAAGATATTGGTAATCGCTTCGTAGTCGCGAATATCCACATCTAAGTGATAATACTTGGTTCCCAAAGACTTTTCTAGCTGTTGGCGGTTCCAGTTTGTAGAACCATCAGCACCAAAAAAGAACTGGCGCATATTATTGTCGATACCAACTATCTCGAAGCCTTGTTTGGCAAAGAACTTACACGCCTCCGAGCCAATTAAACCCGCCGATCCAGTAATGATTGCAACGCTCACGTTTTACCGCCTAAAAAATATAGTTTTCTTTGTTTTGTGCGATCGAACAAATGGGAAGTTATAGTGATTTTCCCTTACATACATCTTCGCACAATTGGGCAAAGAATTTACCTTTGATATTCCAATCATAGATTTCCCTGACGTGATTTCGACCTGCTTCACCCAAGCGCGATCGCAATTCGGCATCGCCTGCTAAATGAGCGATCGCCTCAGCTAGACCCTGCACTGCCTGTTCTGGATTGTAAGCAGGTACTTTTACCCCCGTTTGTGCCGTCACTTGAGTAGCCGGCCCTCCCAGATCCAAGCAGATGATGGGACGCCCCGCCGCCATCCCCTCCAGACACGTCCACCCCCCTGAATCGTGCAAGCTAGGGTGAATCAGTACGTGAGACTCCCCTAACTTGTCCAAACTTTCCTCGCGCGGCAGCCTCCCCCACAATTTAACTTGAGAAGCAATGCCCAATTCTTGCGCTAAAGACTGAAGGCGATCGCGTTCCGGGCCGTCCCCCAGCAGCCAATATTCGGCATTCGGCAACTTAGCTCGGGCAAAGGCGCGTACAGCCAGGTGATAGCCTTTCCAGTGCAGCAACCGCCCCATACTGATGAACCTGATCGGCGAATCCCCTGGCATTTTGCACTCTCCCAGCCGCTCCATCTCTGCCTTTGACAGACCGGCTTCTGAAAGCACCTGCACCTTTTTCGCCCCCATCGCCCGCACCCGCTTCGCCGTGTCCTCCGTTGTCGCCAAAGCTAAGACGCTTCTTTGAGCCGTCATCCTGGCAAAGGGATCTCTCTCACCGAGGCGCTGCCCCCAGTCTCGCGCGGTTTCGTAAAGTTTTGCCTTGGAACTAAAATCTTCCCAAAAAGGTTTAGGGGCTGCTTCCCCGCCCCCCACAGGCCCCCAAATAAAAGGAACAGGCAGCAGCGAGATGAAGCTCGGCGACCAAAATTTAACGTAGGTGACGTGGCGGGCGATGTCGAAATTAATTTGGCGGTGGAGGTCGCGCGCCTCTAAATAAGCCAAAATTTGCCACAGGTAATAGTGCAATTGCAGCCCTCCCTGTCTACCTTTAAAGTTTTCACTCCAGCCGAAAGGCTCAATGTAGACGAAGTGCAGGTTAGGGTTCGGACTCGCCGCGAGGAAGGCTTCAATAGCGGTACGGTAAAAGGTACGAGTTATTACCCATACATCTTGATGTTTGGCGGCTTCTACCACCGCATTCCAGCCCACTCCTTCCTCAGATCCTTGTCCGGGTTCGCAGGCAAACGCAGATAAAAGAATTTTCATCGGCAATTGTTAGTGGTTAGTGGTTAGTTGTTAGGGGTGAGTTTTTTATTTGTTGTTAGTGGTTAGTTTGTGTTGGTTACTTAAAAACGCTATTTTTTTCTACTACCCACAACAGTTTAACCGCTAACCATTAAAAATGATGTTACTTCGACATAAGCTTGGGCGGCTGTTTCGGGAGTTTTTTGAGCAATTAGTTCGCGCGATCGCTCTCCCATCGACTTAATCAAATCTGGATTGTCCAGAAAACGCCGCATCGCCGAGGCCAAACCTTGAGAGTCTCTAGGATCGAAAATGTAACCATTCTCCCCTTCAGCAATCAATTCGCAGGAAGCTGCACCATTTGAGCAGAGTACGGGTTTGCCAAAAACCATCGCCTCCGGTACCACCATTCCCCAGACATCCTCAAAAGTAGGGAATACAAAAACATCAGCTTGCTGAAAGTAAGCACCCAAACTTCCATATTCCACCCATCCGGCCCAAGTTACCTGCTCTTCAAAATTGCGCTCTTTAATAAAAGCTTCCAGTTCCTCCCGCTGATCTCCCTTGCCAACAATCAACAGCGAATAATCAGCATAACCTTGACTTTTAAGAATAGCGCAAGCTTCTAAAAGCGTCTTAATTCCCTTTCTAGCTGTGACCCGCCCTACATACAGAAAAATTGGGCGTTTTAACTGTAAAGTTGGCAGCTTAGTTCGATCCAACCGTTTCATTAAAGCTCCCGCATCCGGGACCAGATAGGTTCTAGTAAAAATTTTTTGCTCCGGTACGTTAAGCGCTTCCATCAGATATTGTTTGCCAGCATTACTGTTAGAAACAAAAGCATCAGCAAACCGCACCAGTATGCGGCGAACAAATGTCCGAAAACTGGAGTCTCTAAAGTCTGTATTCGGGGAACTGCCATCATAAATAATCGCAATTTTCCATCCCATCAGCGGTTTTAACAAAGCCACAATTACAGTCCACAAAGAGAAAGCTTGCGGAAATACGACTTGAGGACGAAATTCAAGCAGATAACCGATAATGGCTGGTGAGACTACAATAAACCCGCGATCGTAGCCTGTATTTATCTTTGTCGTTTCGACAAAACTCGTCTTTCCTACTAGCTGAATTGCCGACGATCCAGGCATTGTCGGATCGAATCCCGGCCAGACACCGCCGGTGTAAAACACAGTGTTTTTAAACACTTTCGTAAATTCTCTCAAAACAGGCTGCCAGTAGGCTCCCAGACCCACTTCCGGGACAAGCCAAGCGATGCGGAGTTCATCCATGCGGTTCACCTTTAGTTGTAGCGACGACAAGAAAGCCGGCGGTATCGCCAAAAACCTTCCCCATTCCCTGCGCTTGCAAAAATACTATCAGCCGCGATAGCCTACAGATCCTCGGCGGAGCGAGATCAAAATCAACCTCAAATAAGGTAACAGCCAATATATCGGCCACAAGATATTCGTGTGCCGCTGTACCAGCACTTTCGACTCTTTTGGTCCAAAACCCTTGGGTTGCAGTACCTTTTTAAATCGATCGGCCAAACTCATGTTCGGGTCTTCCCAACAGTTACCCTCAGGCGGGTTGGTCGAGCAGGTTCCCACGTATCCAGGAACCACCCAAACTGTACAATTTTGTTGCACCGCTCGCAAACCGTAGTCAATATCTCCCATGCTGTGGATGAATGCGGGGTCTAGGTTTCCCACTACTTCAACTACCGATCGCGGCATCAAAACGCAGTTACCGTTCATAGTATGGCACGGCTGAGCTTCCTCGCTCGGTTCCACCAGGCGAAAGTGCAAAGGATGCCACCAGCTAGTCCGCAACCAGCCTCCATAAGTCAGCGCCCCAGTTTCCGAGTCGCGAGTAGAACCCACTGCAATAGCTCGCGTGTAGCCTTGCTCAGCTAAGCAGCGGGACGTTGCCAGCATTGTGTTCAAGGCTTCCGGTTCCAGTACAGTGTCATCGTTGAGCCAGACGTAGTAGTCATAATTTTGCTTGATGGCTTCAGCAAATCCTTGCCGCATTCCTCCATTCCAAAACAGGTTCCCATCTCCGCGCAGCAATTTAACTTGGGGATAAGTCTCTTGCACAGCTTCGGCCGTACCGTCAGTGCTGGCGTCGTCCACTAAGTACGCCACCAGAAAGACATCTGCAGGCAGTACCTGATTGAATAGCGCCGCGAGACTAGCTAAGGTCTTTTGCTTGCGGTTGTGGCAAGTTATGATTGTTGCTATAGTGCTGTGTGGTTTCATCAATCTATAATAGTTTCATTCAATATTGTAGTCTGGAAAAAAATATGAGGCAATTACTCAAAAAAATAGCGTATAAAATACTTAAGCCTTTGGGATTCGATCTCCCGCGTCAAGGCATGAGAACATCTATGTACGGCGTACTCGATCAGTTTATCAAGTTGGGTTTTCAACCAGAAACCGTTATAGATGTCGGGGTTGCCTACGGGACTTTTGAATTGTACGAAAAATTTCCCAAAACCAATTTTTTGCTGGTAGAGCCTTTGATCGAATACGAGAAAAATTTAAAAGAAATTTGTCAAAAATACAACGCTCAGTATATCATGGCTGGCGCCGGGGATCAAGCGGGAAATATTACGATTAATGTTCACCCTCAACTTTACGGCTCTTCTACTCTCAAGGAGTCAGAAGGTAGTGTTGCCGACGGTGTTCCCAGGGAAATTCCTCTGGTTGTCCTTGATGATTTGTGCCGGGAAAGAAACTTAAAAGGGCCTTATTTATTGAAGGTAGACGTGCAGGGCGCTGAGCTTAATGTTTTAGACGGCTCTCGCCAGGTGCTGGAGGATACAGAAATAATCATTCTGGAAGTATCCCTGTTTGAATTCTTTGTCGGCGGGCCACAATTATACGAGATCGTCAGTTATATGAAAGAGCGCGGATTCGTCACCTACGATATTTTTGGGGGTTACATCCGTCCCCTCGACGGAGCTTTAGCTCAAGTAGACATGGTGTTTGTTAAAGAAAACGGACAATTTAGAAAGTCTAATTTTTTTGCTACGCCACAGCAGCGGAAACAGTTGGTTTAAGGGGCGGCGGTGTTTGAAGCCGTGGCGAGTTCTGAAAAAAGAGACAAATAGCGATTGGCTTGTATGTCTAAGGTAAATTCTTGTTCCACTTTTTGACGGGCTCGGGCGCAGAGTTTTTGGTGCCGCTCCGGATCTTCTAGTACCCATGCAATACCTCTTGCTAAGTCTTCTGTTTCATAAGGTTTCGCTAAGTAGCCATTTTGTTGCCGATCGACAATATCTTTTAATCCCGTCACATCAAAAGCCACCACAGGCGTGCCACACGCCAAAGCTTCCGATGCCGTCTGGCCAAAAGCTTCGTACCGCGAGGGTACAACCATCACATCAGCCGCTGCATAAACTTTTGC
>JAICRN010000660.1 GCA_025937335.1 Microcoleus sp. TY_ISSM_2_bin.22 | reverse complement strand
ATAGCAGCAATTCCTATTTTGAGGCGCTTTTTCCATTGCGTCGGATTGGATTTAACGTTAACTATTCGAGGATTGCGAAGAGATTCAAGCGCTTCTTTTGCCGAGTTAAAGCGGTTTTCTAAATCTGGCGCGATCGTTTTTCCTAACCAATCGGCAAATGCTGAAGAAATCTGAATTTGAGAGCCAAAATCTTTCTCTAGTATATTTGTTGGTAATTCGGCCGGGGAACGGTGGGTTAGTAAATACAACAAGGTCGATCCTAAACCATATAAATCTGTTGCAGGTACGGCTTGTCCGAGAAATTGTTCTGGAGCCATGTAACCATAGGTTCCAACTACGGTACTTCCTCGCATTAAGGTATTGTAATAAGTGTTTTGCACTGCTCCAAAATCTACTAAGCAGACTGCCCAGTCTTTTTGGTTATGGGAATTGATGGGGGATTTGAAAACAATATTCTCTGGTTTAATATCCCGGTGGATAACAGGTGGTGTCTGTGAATGGAGATAAACTAAAATCTCCAAAATTTGTGTGGCAATACCTTTAATTTCCGACTCACTAGCGTGCCAGCCACTTTCGACTAAACTTGCTAGAGACTGCCCTTGGGCCAGTTCTTGTACTATATAAAAACAACGGTTATCGGGAGTATCGACATAAAAATAATCCAAATAACGCGGAATTCCCGGATGATTCAATGTTGATAAAACATTGGCTTCTCGTTCAAATAGTTCCAGGACTTTCCAGTCATTCATCTTCTGTAAAGACAAAGCTTTGAGTGCGACTCGCTGGTTTGTTTTGAGGTCAATGGCTTCGTAAGTTGTGCTACTACCGCCTTCTCCCAGCAGATTTTTAATCTGATAGTGGTTGACTAAGTTATGGGGAATTTGTGAAATAATATCCATAGCATTATTCTGGGGTGATGAGTACCAAAAAACATTTTCTATTTGGGTTTTTGTAACCCAAATTTTGAAAAATTTAGGCAATGTAAGTTGAGTGCTTGAGTATATTTCAAACAAGTCAATAGAAAAGTCAATAACTGACTCTGTATATTTGCTTAAGCTGTTCTACATTTAAATTGTCTGTTAAAAAACAATCAAATTCTTGTGGGGTGGGCGTCCCGCCCGCCCTCAACATACAATTTAAATGCGCGACAGCTTAAATTTCAATTACCGTATTTCTATGGATAGCTTACCCAGAATTTTGGAGTGTCATATCACGTTTGGCGAAAATTTACGGTAGACAGATGTAGCAGTTTGAATCATCTTGTACCGGTAAGGGAAAAACCTGCCGCTGCTCATCCAGCTAAGGGAAACACCGCAGGGCTATTTTATTCTTTGTAGGGGCAGCCCCCCCGTGGCTGGCCCGATAGCTGAAACACCCATTCGATCGTTGGTGGTGGGGTAGGCACGGGGCACTACCCCTACAAAATCCACATTTTTGCTGAGACAGAATCGTGTCTATCTGCGTAATTTTTTTGGCTTTGCTTCAACAATTCATACACTTGTTTGCTACCTAATGGTATGTTGAATTCATTTATAATGTCTTCGTATCGGCGGTCGATCGGGTAAAATAAAATTAGTGATCTCGCAATCCTGTTTTTTGTAAAAGTTCCTTTGCCCAAACCCGATTTTCTTCTGATAGGGACGGTACGGGATCTCGATCGTAATCGATCCGATAATCATAGCCGGCGCGATCGTAAATGCCTGCAAGCAATTCCGGCAAATTAACAATAGGTTCTACATCTTCTTCCCGCAAAGGAAGTTGTCGGTCTTTTTGAGATGCTAGCCAACGTTCGTAGGCTTCTCTATCGCTACTTTCTCCCTCTGCGCCCTCTGCGTCCTCTGCGGTTAATCAAAAAATTTAGTGATTTTGGATACAATTCCCCACCAAACAGTCGATCGAACGCCTCAATTTTCCATGGGGATCTAAAATTCACCTAAAGTTCGACGCCCTTTCGCAAAACCCTCCCTAAGATAGAAGTTAGGGGACGATCGGTCTAATAGCCGATACAGGAGCAAGTGTCAAGCACCTGAAAAATCCCAAACCCAGAGCCGCAAGACAGGGAGGTTATCAAAATCATGGTAAACGCGCCGACAGGGGAAGCCCGACTGGGCCCGATCGATCAGGTGCAAGCCCTAGACCGCGATTGCACAACCCTATCTCGTCACGTACTCCAGCAACTCCACAGCTTTTCAGCAGATGCTCAGGATCTCAGTGCCCTGATGAATCGCATCGGGCTGGCGGCAAAGCTGATCGCGAGGCGACTCAGCAGAGCCGGGTTAATGGAAGATGCTTTAGGGTTTACAGGGGCTGTGAACGTGCAGGGAGAATCCGTCAAAAAGATGGATATCTATGCCAATGAAGTGTTTATCTCGGTATTCCAGCAAAGCGGACTTGTCTGCCGCTTGGCTTCGGAGGAAATGGAAAAACCCTACTACATTCCCGAAAACTGTCCGATCGGACGCTACAGTCTGCTCTACGACCCCATAGATGGTTCTTCCAATCTTGACATCAATCTCAATGTAGGCTCCATATTCAGCATCCGCAAGCAAGAGGGGGACGATGCAGATGGTTCTGCTTCCGACTTGCTGCAACACGGACACAAACAAATAGCGGCCGGCTACGTGCTCTACGGCCCCAGTACCATGCTGGTTTATTCGATCGGTCAGGGTGTTCATTCCTTTACCCTCGACCCCAGCTTGGGCGAGTTTATTCTAGCTAACGAAAACATTAAGGTTCCCGATCGCGGCCCGATTTACAGCGTTAATGAAGGCAACTTCTGGCAGTGGGAGGAATCTTTGAGGGACTACATTCGCTACGTACACCGCAGCGAAGGCTACACCGCCCGGTACGGCGGGGCTTTGGTGGGAGATTTCCACCGGATTTTATTTCAGGGAGGCGTGTTTTTGTACCCGGGAACTGTGAAAAAACCCGAGGGCAAATTGCGTTTGCTCTACGAATCGGCTCCTTTGGCGTTTTTGATGGAGCAAGCCGGCGGGCGCGCCAGTACGGGGACTCAAGACATCTTAGACGTTGTGCCGACCAAACTGCACGAGCGATCGCCCTTGATTGTCGGTAGTAAAGAAAATGTAGCGATGGTGGAGTCTTTTATTCAAGATCGATCGCGCAATCCTAGAACAGTCCAACAGTGAAGGCAGAGGGAAGTTCGGCAACGGATTCGCTCGACGGATGTAACGGATGTCAGGAAGAAGGAAGAGGGAAGTTCGGCAACGGATT
>JAICRN010000085.1 GCA_025937335.1 Microcoleus sp. TY_ISSM_2_bin.22 | reverse complement strand
TTACTGGTTAATAGAAGAACAAATTAAATATATTTAATTTTTTGATGTTAATTTGAATTAATATTAAACTTATACAGAATTTACACTTTCAAGAGGGCTAATCCTTTGCAAACAGTTGAAACAAAATCGCCGACAGCATTGAAAAGAGTCGTTGTTATTTTAATGTCATTGCTAGCAGTAGCGGTACTGTCGATCGCTACTTTTATCGCTATACCAGGAGAAAAAACAGTGTTTGCTGGAAAAAGACCTGCCAATATCGGCATTGTATCAGGAAAACTCGCAGCGTGCCCGAGTTCCCCCAACTGCGTCAGCAGCTTCAGTCAAGATGCCGAACACAAAATTGAGCCTTTGGCATACACTTTGTCCGCTGCTGAAGCGATGGCAAAGCTCAAAGGGGCGATCGAGTCCTATGGAAAAACTAAAATTATCACTGCAACTGATAACTACCTCTATGCGGAGTTCACCAGTGCTTTGATGGGGTTTGTTGATGACGTTGAATTTTTGGTAGATGATGCAGCAAAAGTCATCCACGTGCGATCGGCTTCGCGTCTGGGAGAGTCTGATTTAGGAGTTAATCGCAGCCGGATAGAAACTATCAGAACTCAACTAAATCAACTCTGAAATTAAAATTTCTAACTTTCCCGAAGCCCCTTTCCCGCAAGATCGGGGGCTTCAATTTTTGTCTGTAACTATGTAATGTTTATTTGTAACTACCTAGTTAACAATTATTAACATTAGGGACAGGGCAATGCCGTGTCCAGGGCGGGAGTAGGATACGGCAATGCCGTGTCCAGGGCGGGGAGTAGGATACGGCAATGCCTTGTCCGGCGCGGGTAGTAGGATACGGCAATGCCGTGTCCCTACGGTTCGCTTTGACTTTTAATACTTGTTATAAGATTGACGATTGTAGAGTTTTACAATCTTTAAAATAGCTGAGCGCGCTAGCACAGAAGAAGAGATGCCGTAGTATTCCTATAGTATTAAACACCCTAAATTATACACTTCTGACTTTAGGGAGAGGGAACTGAACGAATTAATTTCTACTATTAATTTAAGTAGAGCGAAGAGGAAAAAACACATGGCACTTCAAAGATTAGCAGAATTTTATCCTAACTATCAGGAAGAAATCTTTGCGGGAGATGACATCAAGGGATTTGATGTTTATGCCGGCGACTCTGATGAAAAAGTAGGCACGGTTTATGACGCTTTGGTTGATGACACCCGTCGTTTTCGCTATCTAGTAATTGATACCGGTATTTGGATTTTTGGCAAAAAAGTATTGTTGCCAATCGGCTCGGCTCGCTTCGACTACGGAGCCCGTCGCGTCCACGCAACAGGCCTTCGCAACAAAGCTCAAGCAGAACAATTGCCGGCTTACAATGAATTAGAGCCACTAGATTACGATCGCGAAGAACAGGTAAGAGGTGTTTACCGCAATCAAGGAACAGCAGCGGCAACCACTGCAACTCCTGCTAGCTACGATCGCAGCAGCTACAGCTACGATATCGACAGCCCCCTCTACGACACCAACGAACAGCAGCACCAAAATCTCAAGCTTTATGAAGAACGCTTGATTGCCAACAAACACCGCGCAAAAACAGGCGAAGTAGCAGTTGGCAAGCGCGTGGAAACTGAAACAGCGCGAGCTTCAGTACCCATTGAAAAAGAACGAGTCGTAATCGAGCGAGTAACGCCGGTAGAAGCGGGTCGAGTAGTTTCAGTAGGTGACGCTGACTTCCAATCAGGGGAAGTTGCACGCATGGAAGTCTACGAAGAAACGGCAGACATTCACAAAGAAGCTTTCGTGCGCGAAGAAGTCAACGTCAGAAAAGAAGTTGTTCGCAGCACGGTTGAGGGCGAAGAAACCTTGCGTCGTGAAGAATTAGACGTTAAGACTGATGGAACTGCGGTTGTAGATAATAAAAATAAAAAGATCTAAACCAACCGCAACAGCTATCGCATAGGAATTGCGCCTTAATGACATAATTCTGTCACCGCGCAGGTTTGATTTGTGGCATCGCGCAATTCCTATGTGACGGGGCGGGTGGGGTACACAACTTGTCTGGTTTTGGCAAAGTTTATGCACTTTCCCCGCCTTTACCCATTTTCCCTTACCAATTCATAATAAAAATATCTAAGCAGGCAAGTTTAAAAAATGAACGTTCAAGCATCAGCAGAAAAAATAGCAACTGCCAAATCAATTACCCGTCTCAACCGGGTGCCAGAAAAAGTTAGAACTAAGCTAAAAAGTTTTACTGTCAAAGACAACCAAGGTCACTTGGTAGGCAAAGTTAAAGATGTCTATTTTGATGAAAACGGTCAGTTAAACTTTGTGGTGGGCGGGCTAGGCAGTGAAAATACCCGCATTTTTTTACTAAGTATTAAGCTGCTCAAAAAAGTCGATTATCACCAAAAAGCGCTGTTTGTAAGTATTAATTCCGAACAAGTCGATATGCTGCCAGGAGTTTCTGCAAATGCGGGCAGTCAGTCTTTAGAAAATGCTTCTGAACCGCATAGTGAATTTAACAACAGCGAGTTAACGAATCCCCCAACAGTTATGTCAAATCTAACAGATGCCGAGCTCACAGATGAAAATTTGGAGACAGATGAGGAACAGTTGGATATTGTCGATCGAGAAGTAATTCGCCTGCTAGAAGAAAGATTGGTGATCAACCGCAGCAAGCGCAAAGTCGGCGAAGTCATCGTGCGCAAAGAAATTGAAACTCGGATGGTACAAGTGCCCCTCCAGTGGGAAAAGCTGATTGTCGAACAAGTCGGTGAAGATCCGAAGGTGTTGGCAGAAATAGATTTGGGCGAGGGAAACATCACCGGTA
Organism: Microcoleus sp. TY_ISSM_2_bin.22; assembly: GCA_025937335.1. GTDB lineage: Bacteria > Cyanobacteriota > Cyanobacteriia > Cyanobacteriales > Microcoleaceae > Microcoleus. Next base: position 9,627 of record JAICRN010000085.1, on the reverse strand, counting down.
TAGATTTGACGGAGGTTAAGAGAGATCGCCAGGAACCGACAGTTAAGGCGGAATTTACCTCTGTGCAAAAAGCTAGCAAAATCTTAAATTCGATCGCCTCTCAACCCCGCCACGGTTGCGTTAAAGTCCGCCTAGAACTCGTTCTGGAAGACAAGCAACTTGAGGATACTTACCAAAAATGGATGACGGAACACCACTCAGAGAGTTAAAATATTCCTCATTTTCGCTGTAGATTTTAGCTATTAGCGAGAAACTTCAATCTAATAGCTGACTGTGGCGATCGATGCTGTGGGGAAAGTTCACCGCCATCTACTAAGATCGTGTTCGGTAAATTAACCGTAATTTTGGTATGGGCGGGTTCACTTATATCTAACCCATATCTACAATACAAGCCAGAGATCCGCAAACTTGCCCCGGCCGGGATATTTAAATTTTTAGCGATCGGCATCTAGACAAGATTGTACCCAATTGCGGTAAAATTGTGGTGGTCAAATTTAAAAGTATTTGAAAATGCCCAGCACAATCTCCGACATTAAAGTAAAAACGATCGCAGGCGAAGACAAGCAGCTAGGAGAGTACGCTGGCAAGGTACTCTTGATAGTTAACGTAGCTTCCCAATGTGGGTATACACCGCAATACAAAGGACTCGAAGAATTGAGCAAGAAGTACAGCGCTGCTGGACTTCGTGTTTTAGGATTTCCCTGCAACGATTTCGGAGCTCAAGAACCCGGAAGTAATTCAGAAATCGTCAATTTCTGTACTACAAAATACGGCGTCACCTTTGAATTATTTGACAAAGTACACGCCAAAGGCAGTCAGCAGCACCCGCTGTACGCTAAGCTTACGAGTGCAGCCGATCCCAAGGGTGAGGTTTCGTGGAATTTTGAGAAATTCTTAGTTAGCAAACAGGGTGAAGTGGTTGCTAGGTTCCGCAGCAGTGTTGGCCCGGATTCGCCCGAACTGATCGCTGCTATCGATCGAGAATTGGCAAAATAAGAAGTTCGGTAACGCGCAGCGTACGGAATTTAACGGATTTAACGGATGGATGTTTAGGGAAGAGGGAAGAAGTTAATAGGCTTTTTTTCCAATAAGTTGAAAGCTTATTTTTTTCTCTTCCCCATTGTTGGCAAGCACTCAGCGATTAACAAATACCGATGGTTGGATTTAATTGGAGAAGGGTTTAATTTAATGGAAAATACATCGGGATTAGATTTAGTTGTAGGTGTACTTGCCTTCGCAATTCTTGCAGGCGGTCTGGCAATGCTATTTGTGGGCATGGCATCGTTCCCTAAAGAAAAATAACAATACTAGGACTTACGCACGATTGTTGAGAAACCGGGTTTTTTTACGACGAAAAGACTGGTTGTAGACCGCACAGGGGCGCAAACAACCCGGTTTCGCACCGGCCCCGAGGAAGTCCTCACTAGCAACTTAAAACGTTGATTTTCCAGGGCACGATCGGAATAAATCTAAAAGCATTCAATTTTAATATTCGCAATTGACAACCATGCAAACAACCCAAACCACAGTCAAAATTACCCTCGCGCCGGGGAATTTGCGTCGCGTTCACCATATTGCTTTAAACGTGCGCGACATGAAAGCTTCCCGCCACTTCTACGGTACAATTCTCGGCCTGCACGAACTAACAGGTGCAGAAATTCCCGCAACTTTAACAGAAATGGTAGCCGCTGGTAAAGTCGCTAATTTTGTCACTCCAGACGGTACTGTTATTGACTTGTTTTGGCAGCCGGACTTGGAACCGCCAAACCCAGACCCGGAGAAAGCTTTTACCCGCGCCAACCACTTAGCCTTCGATATCGATCCGGCTTTGTTCGATCGCGCTCTTGAAGTGCTAAAGTCAAATCAAATTGCGATCGACAGCGGCCCCGTCACTCGCGCTACAGGACGCGGCATTTACTTTTACGATCCCGACGGATTTATCATCGAAATCCGCTGCGATCCCGTTTAAACAGCAGCTATCTGTATCTCGGTGTTCCGCGTGCAGCCTACATTTACTGTTTGCAGTCAGTGTAGCAGTATGTCACATTTCATGAGTGTCAAAAACCACCTCAAACGTAGGATCGGTCTGCTGTTTGACCATTAGGTTCGCTTATCCCCCCAGCGCCCCCTTAAGAAACAGGGCTGTTTGATTCTAATACTAAATCGGGAACATAAAAAGCGATCGCCCTGAAGCAAATTAGATAGCAATCGCTCGTAATTTGGTAATTAATAATACGCACCTTCTAATCGAATCTCTAAAAAAACTCAAGGATTTTATTCGAGTGCAGAGACAAAGACATTCACATACAGCAGATTCTACGTTTATGAAGTACACCCGCCTATCGTTCGATTCCCCTAGGGACACGGCACTGCCGTGCCCCTACACTCCATAAACCTGGAATATGCTGTATTATCACAAACCATGAAACAAACTCCAAACCCCCCCGATTTCATCATCATCGGCGTCCAAAAAGGCGGCACAACATCCTTGTACAATTACCTGATCCAACATCCCGAAATCGCCGCCGCCACCCAAAAAGAAATCCATTATTTCGACCTCAACTTCGACCAAAGCGCCGACTGGTATTATTCCCAATTTCCCCAGCCGGAAAGCGGCGAATACCAGCTAACAGGAGAAGCCAGCCCCTACTATATTTTTCATCCCCGCGTCCCCCAGCGAATCCACGATTTATGTCCCCAAGTTAAAATCATCGCTTTGCTGAGAAACCCTGTAGAACGCGCAATTTCCCACTATCATTACTATATAAAAATCGGATACGAATCGCTGTCCCTAGAAAGTGCGATCGCCAGCGAACCAGAAAGACTCAAAGGTGAAATTGAAAAAATCCTAGCCAGCCCAACCTACTACAGTTACGAACACCAACACCACAGTTATCTAACCCGCGGCATTTACGCGGATCAACTCCCAGCGTGGATGCAGCTATTCCCCAAATCCCAACTTTTAATCCTCAAAAGCGAAGACTTGTACGCCAATCCATGCGGCACATACAATAGCGTGTTAGAATTTTTAGACTTGCCGCCCCACCAACTAGAAACCTACGAAAAGTACAACTCGAATCAATATCCCCCAGTCAGCGAGACCGTATACGAGCAATTAAGAGTATATTATCGATCGCACAACCAAAGACTAGCCGAATTGTGCGATCGAGATTTCGGCTGGGATTAATCATTTTGGGAATTGTAGGGACGGGTTTTACCAACAATATCTAACAAATACAAACAATCTAAATAAACCCGCCCCCACCCCACCCATAACCTACATGAACCTTGATTTCCTCGCAAAACGAGGTCGATTTACCGTTGGCTGGGGGCGGGTTTACGAGATTGTGGATTATTGACGATTATTGTTGGTGAAAGCCGCCCGTACAAATCTTTTTATAAAAATAGCTTGACATCCCAGTCTCCCTGTGCTAGCTTGTCGAATAGTATTGTGTTTAATCCACAAATCGCAGCACTTCACCTATGTTCACAGCCAACAGCTATTTTTATTTTTGGTACAGCCAAGTTCGCCCGGAGTGAATTTATAATTCACTGTGAACATCCGGGCGAACCGCAGATTAACACCTGCGGTTTTGTTTTTTCTAGTTCTTTTCTCAACAACCAATCTAGTACAAGCGAAAACACCGATGACATTATTCAGTAACTGGTATTACGGCTTTTATTTTTGGCCCAACAGGAGTTCTGGGTAAATTGTCGCGCTGTCTTTTCGCACCAACCCGGAACTCTTAAAAGTTCCGGGTTTTTTGTTGTCAACCACCCACTTAAATTTCCAGGAAAATTCCCTCATGTTAGAAGCCAAACTCGTAACTAAATCTCATCCCGAACACCAAACAATTGTTCAACTCTCAGAAACAGTCTCTGTCGGCGGCACAGAATTGTTAATCATCGGTGGCCCCTGTACCGTGGAAAGTTCAGAACAAATGGAAACAGTCGCCAGCAAACTCTCCGCAGCATCGGTGCAAGCTTTGCGGGGGGGAGTCTACAAACCCCGCACTTCTCCCTATGCTTTCCAAGGGATGGGAATTGAGGGACTCGAAATTTTAGCCGATGTCAGCCGGCGTTACGGTTTACCCGTGGTGACAGAGGTAATGTCGATCGCCCAAATCGAGCCAGTTGTCACCTATGCTGATATGCTGCAAATAGGAAGTCGCAATATGCAAAATTTCGAGCTGCTAAAAGCAGTCGGTCAAGCCGGAAAACCCGTCCTGCTAAAACGCGGTTTGTCAGCCACAATTGAAGAATTTGTGATGGCCGCCGAATACATTCTCAGTCACGGAAATCCTGATGTAGTTCTGTGCGAAAGAGGCATCCGCAGCTTCGATAATTACACGCGAAACGTCTTAGATTTGGGTGCAGTCGCAGCACTGAAACAGTTAACTCACTTGCCAGTTATTGTAGACCCTTCTCACGCAGTCGGCAAGCGAGAATTAGTCGCACCACTAGCCAAAGCAGCGGTTGCTTGCGGTGCTGACGGATTAATTGTTGAGTGTCACCCGCAACCGGAAAAGTCGGTTTCTGACGCGCGGCAAGCTCTTTCTTTAGCAGATATGATTGATTTAGTTGTTAGTTTGCGACCTGTAGCCGCCGCCGTTGGGCGGTGCATACCAGATACTAAGTCATTAGTCATCAGTCATTAGTCATCAGTCATTAATCATTAGTCTGCGCCTGAGGAGTTACTTTTTGTAGCGTCAGAATTTATTCTGGCGCACTTTTGCTTGGAAAGCGAAATTAGATTAAAATAAAAGGACAATCAATACTGTCATCTACAATATTTGGCTTTTATTATGGCACTCTTACTTAAAGTTCCGTCGATCGTCTGTTCAGGCTGCGGTGATACAATTACCAAAGCCATCCAAACTGTTGAATCCGATGCTTCTGTCAAGGTGGATATAGCGGCTAAAACTGTCACCGTTGAAGCCAAAGCTTCTGAAGAATCTATTAAACAAGCTGTTGTCGCTACGGGCCACACCATCGAAGGAGAATAATATTAGGATTCGTCTAAGTGTTCGGCGACTGCTTGGTAAAGTTCAAAAACGTGGCGATCGAGTAAACTATAAAAAACTTGTCTCCCAACCTTGCGGTAACTTACCAACCGCATCGCCCGCAATGCGCGCAACTGGTGCGATACTGCTGACTCGCTCATACTCAACGCCGCAGCCAAGTCGCACACGCACAGTTCTTGTTTTGCCAATACCGACAGCAGCCGCAGTCGGTTCGCATCTCCCAAAAGACTGAAAAACTCTGCCATCCGCTGCGCTTTTGCGGTGTTGAGAACCTGTGTTTGGATGTCGCCGGCCCGCAAACTGTCAACTAGGTGCGGTCGATCGCACGTTGGTGTATCGTTTTGTTCGTGAGACTGACTTATCGCTCCGTTAACAGCAGAGTTGGGTGACATCTTTTCCAGGCTTGTTTTAATTCTCATTTTCATTTTAGTGCGATCGGCACACGTTTTGTTACAAAACTTTTACATTCCCTTGACATATATCTGAATATATGTTCAGATATATGTATACAAAAACAAATCTACCAGGAGAATGTACAATGACCACCGTCACCCAAATGAAATGTGCCTGTCCTTCTTGCCTGTGCGTTGTCAGCCTCAGTGAAGCCATTGAAAAAGACGGCAAACAATACTGTTCCAGTGCTTGCGCTGAGGGCCACCCCAACGGCAGCGGCTGCGGCCACACCGGCTGCGAGTGCCACAAATAAATATTCGGCTTCAGAAAAGGTTAATCAACTGCAAAATATATCTAAAGGGAGATGCGAACAGCGCATTTCCCATTTTTTTTGCTTTTAGGTTAAAGAAAAGTTAAAATAAAGCTAATTTAAGGTTAAGACTGCATTAATAGACTCAGTAGAGAGCGAAAAAGCACAATTGCTACTTACGCAATACAATATAAGCCTGTTAGGGTCGCTATACTGACTACAAATAGTGCTATTAACAGCAGAGACCGAACCACAAGTTGAATACCAAAAGTTAAATTAGGAGGGGGCAATGAAAGAGCGGGAAGATTTTTTACATCCTCGCAATCGCTACTACGGTGATTTCACGCCAGAAAACTTGGCGTTTAATGCCAACTTGCAGGAATTTGCTCAGAAAATAACTTATATTTGCTCGCTGGAAACTGGGGGAAAAATTAGCTCTGACAAAGCCTATAAAGATATTAAGGCGCTTTGGAAAGACTTAAAATCCTCTAAGAAGCAATTGGGAATTGGGCAAAAACCCCCCAGCACCGATGGGGAAAATTCACCCTAAAGCCATCGAAGCAAACGCAGCGTTTGCCGTCGAAAACCCCTGCGATTGCGAGCGCTGCGTTTTGCTGCGTACCCAGCAAATGTAAGGTGCTTGCTACACCCTACGAAGTCTACGGTTTGGGAGTTGGTGTTGCTTCTCCTGCAAAGGCAGTACAATTACCGCCGAGGCCAGAAGTAATCGCGCAAGTATTAGTTTTCAGCATTCCCTGATATGTATCCGCACCCGTACCGGGACCGCCCAACTCGTCGCTGTAAAGTTCCTTGTCCGAAATTTTGACATTTGCCTCCCTCGCCACAGTCTCCATCAACTTCGGATTAGTTGTAGTTTCGGCAAAAATTGTCGGAACTCCTGCGGTCTTAATTTCTGAGGATAATTTGGCAATTCTTGCTGCGGTGGGCTGTTCCTCAGTCGTCACACCCTGCAAAGCTCCAGCAATCTCCAAACCGTAAGCATCGGCATAGTAAGTCAGAGCATCGTGAGTTGTTACTAACTTGCGTTTTTGAGCTGGAACAGTCGCAATTTGAGCTTTTATCCAAGTATCTATTTTTTTCAACTCATCTGTTAAGCTTGCTGCATTTTTTGTAAAAAGTTGAGCATTGGTGGGGAAAACTTCGATCAATTCATCCCGAATTGTTTCTACCATACGGATGCCATTTTGAGGGTTATGCCAAACGTGAGGGTCAGGGACTTTTTCGCCTTCTGCATGGGATTTGTTTTCCGCTTTCTCTTCACCGTGTTCGTGCTCGTGTTCGCCCATCAGCGGTTTGGGAACTGCGAGTTCGTGTACGGCGATTTTGGGCGCGGAATTACTGCTGGATTCAATTAACTTAATGATGCTGGGTTCGTGGTTGTAGCCGCCGTATAAAATCAGATTTGCTGTTTCAATCGCTTTGCGGTCTTCCGGCTTGGTTTGATAGGCGTGGGGGTCTTCTCCGGGCTCTATCAGACAGATGGTGTCGATCGAACTTTGAGCGATTTGTTTAGTTAGGTCGCAGATAACGCCAGTCGTGGCGACGACTTTGGGCAAGTTGGCGGCGGGACTGGCTTGAGTTTGAGTTGCGGCGGGACTCTCTGGCACCGCATTGCTTGCGTTCTGTCCTCCACTGCACCCAACCAGTCCGCAGCCAATTGCCAAAACAGCCGCACCGCAAAATCTCCCGGTTTTTCCAGGCAACTTCTTTAACATTTTTACCTTTGGAACGATAATCGTTATTGCTTTTTCGAGTTATCCTATTCTAGTAGCTACGAGCAAGAATCGTTCTCAAAATCTCGAATTATGTTAGAAGTGCAAGACTTAGCTGTCAATTATCGAGGAATTTCGGCCCTCAACAGCGTGAATTTCCAGTTAGAATCGGGGCAATTAACTGGTGTGTTCGGCCCCAACGGCGCGGGGAAAAGCACGATGGTGAAAGCGATGCTGGGATTGATCCCGGCCTGTCGGGGTTTGGTGAAATATCAGGGGCGGCTGCTGAAGGAACAGTTGTCGCGGGTGGCTTACGTGCCGCAGCGATCGCAAATTGACTGGGATTATCCGATTACGGTGTGGAATGCGGTGATGATGGCGCGAACCGTCCAGACTGGTTGGTTTCGCAGTCCCTCAAAGCAGTCGCAAGAATTGGTGAAAGCTGCTTTGCTGCGGGTGGGAATGTGGGATTTGCGCGATCGGCAAATTGGCGAACTGTCTGGCGGACAGCAGCAGCGGATTTTCTTAGCAAGGTCGATCGCCCAACAAGCCGATTTATTCTTCTTCGACGAGCCTTTTAACGCGATCGACAAAGCAACAGAAGAAATTATTTTTGATATTTTTGCCGAACTAAAATCAGAAAATAAAACCTTGTTAGTCGTCAGCCACGACTTAGGCGAAACTTTAAAACAGTACGACAATTTATTATTGCTAAATAAGCAGTTAATTGCAACTGGTTCCTGCCGGGAAGTCCTCACCGCAGCCAATATTCAAAAAGCCTATGGATACGATTTAAGTTTAGTTTCAGCGTAAGCAAAAAAAAATTGATCTTTAAAATAGATTGTGGCACGGGCGTCCCGCCTGTGGAGTTGATTGTGGCACGGGCGTCCCGCCCGTGTAGTTGATTGTAGTTGAAAAAATCCTATTATTGACCTAATTCAATGTTAAACCTACTAATTGAGCCGCTACAATTCGAGTTCATGCGAAATGCGATCGCCGTCGGAATTTTGCTAGGAATTCTCTGCGCCGTTGTTGGCTCCTATTTAATTGTACAGCAAATGGGAATGATGATTGACATGATTGCCCATTCAGTATTAGCAGGATTGCCGGTGGCTTTTTCTTTAGGTTTCAATATTTCGATCGGCGCGTTTATATCGGGAATCATCAGCGCGGTAATTATGGCGTGGATTCAATCGCAATCGCGCCTTAAAGTTGATGCCGTTATGGCATTAATTTTGTCTACATTTTTAGCAATTAGCGTCACCTTAATTAGTTTGTTGCGGACAACAAAATTAGACTTAGACGGGTTTCTGTTCGGGAATATCTTGTCAGTTGCACCTGCTGACGTGCAGCAGACTTTTGTCATAACTTTGATAATTTTGGTAGCGGTTAAACTCCTTTACAAAGAACTGCTATTCTATACTTTTGACCCGCTGGGGGCGCAAGCGTCCGGTTTGCCTGTAAACTGGATTTATTTCGGGATGATTTCGGCGATTACGCTGACGATTGTTGCGAGTTTGCAAACTGTGGGAGCGCTGTTAGTAATTTCGCTGTTAATCGGGCCGGGAATTACGGCGTATTTATTGGTAAAAGAGCTGCATTTAATGATGGGATTGGGAGCAATGATTGGGATTACAGCTAGCGTGACTGGTATGTATCTCAGCTATTATTTGAATATGCCGTCTGGTGCGGCAATTGTATTAGTTGTTTTTTGGTTATTTTTAGTAGCTTTGCTGTTCAGTCCCAGTCAAGGGATTTTGACAAGAAAGAGAGGATAAAACTCCTGGATGCACACACTCTATTTGTTGTGAGTTTTTTACGCTTGCTTACGCAAAAAATAATTTAACGCCCTACTTATAACAGCTTGCTGGGATCGATCCCCGTAAGGACACGGCAATGCCTAAGTCCCTACAAGGGTTACATATAGACGCACTTCGACGCTCAAAAACCGGGTTTTTTACTGGATCAGCAGTCTGCAACGAAGTAGACGCTCAAACAACCCGGTTTCTCGACACCCGTGGGTAAGTCCTAAAGTTTTCAATTGTTTATGTTTTGGTCAAACGGGTGCGTATGCGAACTTAGCGCCGCCCGAACTCTTTGCCGCGCATAGACTTTGACCAAACCAGCAATTCACCTCCACAGCCGCCAGCGGCGAGAAACTGGCCTT
>JAICRN010000655.1 GCA_025937335.1 Microcoleus sp. TY_ISSM_2_bin.22 | reverse complement strand
TCCCTAACTGCAAAATCTTTACTGATAAGCACGCTGCTTGGTGGAAATGATGATCCGGCAACTCCATAACACAGGCACATTGTCGCCTAAATGCTTCGCCCCTAGGAAAATCTAGGCTTAATCAGGAGGGGGCAAGAGGAATCAATTCTTCAATCGAAAATCCAAAATCGAAAATCCAAAATCGGTCGATCGCCCCCAGCGACGGCCCAGGAGAGCCAATGGTTGCTACAATCGGGGAGGGTATATGTTGTGGCTAACACTACAGCCCGTAACCCTGAAAGCTAATAGCTAAATTATTAAAAATCTGCCTCTCCTGCCATGTTTAAAAATCTGCTAGGCGATCCCAACGCGCGCAAACTTAGAAAATTTCAGCCTTGGGTAGCTGATATCAATATCTTGGAACAAGACTTCCGCGCACTCTCAGACGACGACCTCAGAGGCAAAACGGCGGAGTTTAAAGAACGTCTGGCAAAAGCCAAATCTCTCAACGAAGAGAAAGAGATCCTAGACGAAATTTTGCCCGAGGCTTTTGCAGTGGTGCGGGAAGCAGGACAACGGGTTTTAGGAATGCGCCACTTTGATGTCCAACTCCTCGGGGGCATTATCCTGCACAAAGGCCAAATTGCCGAAATGAAAACCGGTGAAGGCAAAACTCTCGTGGCGACGCTGCCGGCTTACCTCAACGCCCTCAACGGTAAAGGCGTACACATCATCACCGTCAACGATTATCTCGCCAGACGGGACGCGGAATGGATGGGACAGGTGCACCGCTTCCTGGGATTGACTGTGGGACTGATTCAGCAGGGCATGGATCAGGTCGAACGAAAGAAAAATTATAGCTGCGATATTACCTACGCCACTAACAGCGAAGTCGGCTTTGATTATTTGCGCGACAACATGGCTACTGTCATGGAAGATGTAGTGCAGCGTCCTTTTAATTTCTGCGTGATTGACGAGGTTGACTCGGTGCTGATTGATGAAGCACGGACGCCTTTAATTATTTCCGGGCAGGTGGAACGCCCCAGTGAGAAGTATATACGGGCGGCTGAGGTAGCTGCTGCTCTGAGAAAAGACAATGAAGAACATTACGAGGTTGACGAAAAGGCTCGGAATGTGCTACTGACCGATGAAGGGTTTGCGGAAGCTGAGCGGTTGTTGGGTGTTAGGGATTTGTACGACCCGGCTGACCCTTGGGCGCATTACATTTTTAATGCGATTAAGGCCAAGGAATTGTTTATTAAGGATATTAACTACATCGTCACTCCCGATCGCGAAGTGGTGATTGTGGATGAGTTTACGGGGCGGGTGATGCCGGGACGCCGCTGGAGTGACGGTTTGCACCAGGCGATCGAAGCCAAGGAACGGGCGGAAATTCAGCCGGAAACTCAAACCCTGGCGACGATTACCTATCAGAATTTCTTTTTGCTTTATCCGAAGCTGTCGGGGATGACTGGGACGGCGAAGACTGAGGAGACGGAGTTTGAGAAGATTTACAAACTGGAAGTGACGCTGATTCCCACTAACCGGATTACCAGCCGCACGGACCTTTCGGATATGGTGTACAAGGCGGAGGCTGGGAAGTGGAATGCGATCTCCCAAGAATGCGGGGAAATGCACGATATCGGTCGGCCGGTGCTGGTGGGTACTACGAGTGTGGAAAAGTCAGAGTTGCTGTCGCGGCTGCTGCAGGAGAGGAAAATTCCTCACAATTTGCTTAATGCTAAACCGGAAAATGTGGAGCGGGAATCAGAAATTATCGCTCAAGCCGGACGCAAAGGCGCTGTGACGATCGCCACAAACATGGCGGGACGCGGTACTGATATTATTTTGGGCGGTAATTCTGAGTACATGGCGCGCCTCAAGTTGCGGGAGTATTTTATGCCCCGGATCGTGCAACCCGAGGATGACGAGGGGTTTTCGGTGGTGCAAGTGCCCGGTATTGGCGGCCGCCCCGCAGCTCAAGGTTTTGCTCCGACTGCGAAAAAGGTAAAGTCTTGGAAAGCTTCGGCGCAGATTTTCCCGACGCAGCTATCGAAAAATGCCGAACAAATGCTCAAGGCGGCGGTGGAATTCGCGGTGAAGGAGTACGGCGAGCGATCGCTCTCGGAATTGCAAGCCGATGATATCGTGGCTATAGCTTCGGAAAAAGCGCCGACAAAAGACCCGGTAATTCAAAAATTGCGGGAAGCTTACAATTTAATTCGCAGCGAATACGATGCTTTTACCAGCACCGAACACGATGAAGTCGTGCGGTTGGGAGGCTTGCACGTTATCGGTACCGAACGTCACGAATCGCGCCGGATCGACAATCAGTTGCGCGGTCGGGCGGGACGCCAAGGAGACCCAGGTTCTACGCGGTTTTTCTTGAGTTTGGAAGACAATTTGCTCAGGATTTTCGGCGGCGAACGGGTGGCCGGTTTGATGAAGGCTTTCGGTGTTGAGGAAGATATGCCGATCGAATCTGGAATGCTGACTCGTTCCCTCGAAGGCGCTCAGAAAAAAGTCGAAACCTACTATTACGATATCCGCAAGCAGGTATTTGAATACGACGAAGTGATGAACAATCAGCGTCGAGCAATCTATGCGGAACGCCGCCGAGTATTGGAAGGTTTGGACTCCAAGGAACAGGTAATTAGATATGCCGAACAGACGATGGATGACATCGTGGGAGCATACATCAATCCCGATTTACCTTCGGAAGAATGGGAACTCGACAAACTTGTGAGCAAGGTGAAGGAATTTGTTTATCTGCTCGCTGACATGACACCGAATCAGCTAGAAGATTTGTCCGTTGAGGAAATTAAAACATTCCTGCACGAACAAGTCCGCAATGCTTACGACATGAAAGAAGCGGAAGTTAATGCAATCCGATCTGAATTGATGCGCGATGCGGAACGGTTCTTTATTTTGCAGCAAATTGATACTTTGTGGCGGGAACACTTGCAACAAATGGATGCTTTGCGCGAGTCTGTAGGGCTGCGCGGTTACGGTCAGAAAGACCCGTTAATCGAGTACAAAACTGAAGGTTACGAGCTGTTTTTGGACATGATGACGGATATCCGCCGCAATGTGGTTTATTCGCTGTTCCAGTTCCAGCCGCAGCCGGCAATGCAAGTTTCGCCAGAGATGGTTTGAAAATAGTTAACAGTTGACTGTTGACGGTTGACGGTTGACTGTTGACTGCAACTTCCAGGCTCTTCCTGGAAGTTGATTTTACACCACCCGTGTCATGGAAGAAGAATAAAAGAAGACCAAATACAGATATTCGCATTGAAATATTGTGTAGCAAT
>JAICRN010000358.1 GCA_025937335.1 Microcoleus sp. TY_ISSM_2_bin.22 | reverse complement strand
CAATTGAGACGGATGTTACTTCTAAAACTAAGATCGATGCCTATAAAATTATTGGAGTTCCAGAAGTGTGGGTTTATTACAGCGGCAGACTTCGCATTTATTTGCTGCAAGATGGAGAGTATGTAGAATCGGATGTTAGTCCGAATTTTCCAGAAATCGCGATCGCCCAACTGATTCCGGCTACAGTGGAACGTGCTTGGCAGGTGGGAAGTTGTCAAGCGCTAGAAGAATTTGAAAGTGCGATCCTCTCCGAGGGCTTCGCTAACGGCTAAACTCGTAGGAGACGTTACGCACTTCGCACTTCGCCTCCAAAAAATCACACACTTATTGCCAAATTGTCAACCCCTAAAGGTCGATAAATTGTATCTCTTTGCTGATAACTCCGCCCCAAAGAACTAATCGCATTTTGCAAATCTTCCACAGATTGACAACTGCCGCCAACCGCACCGGCCATCGTTGTAATGTGCTCTTCCATCAATGTACCGCCGATGTCGTTACAGCCCCATTTCAGCGCTTCTATCGCTCCATCTAAACCTAATTTTACCCAACTCGGCTGGTGATTGGAAATCAAATTGCCTAAGAAGATTCTCGATACAGCGGTGAGTAACAATGTATCTGCTAAAATTGGTTGGTCGCGGCCGACTCGACTCCGCAAAGGAGCCGGTGCTTCCTGTCCGACAAATGGTAGTAAAATAAATTCTGTAATGCGTGCCCCATAGTTTTGGTCGATCGCAGTTTGTTGGAGCGATCGCACTTTTTCTAAATGCAAAACCTGCTGTTGGGCCGTCTCAATATGCCCGCAAAGCATCGTACTCGTTGTCGGCAAACCCAGACGGTGAGCAGTTCCCACAATTTCCAGCCAAGTTGCCGAATTTAGTTTTTCCGGGCAAATCACCCGTCGCACAGAATCGTCGAGAACTTCCGCCGCCGTTCCCGGCATCGAACCGACTCCCGCATCCCGCAAAGCCGAAATTACATAGCTGAAACTAAGATTATCTTCTCGGGCAATAAACTCTATTTCTTGCGGCGAAAAAGCGTGCAAGTGCAACTGAGGAAACTTATCCTTAATGGTTTTCACCAATTGCAGATAATAAGGCAAAGATGCGCCGTTGAGCTTAGCTTGAAGATTTAAGCCCCCCTGCATACAAATTTCCGTTGCACCCCGCTGCACTGCATCAGTTGCCTTTTCTAGAATTTGGGCTGAATCTAACCAAAAAGCGCCCTCATCTCCCTCGTCGCGGCGGAATGCACAAAAACTGCAATGCTGCTCGCAAATATTGGTGAAGTTAATATTGCGGTTAATCACGTAGGTGACAGTATCCCCTGATTGTCGGCGGCGGAGCAAGTCAGCGGTTGTTTGAATAGAAGCTAGCGCGTCTGGCTCTCTTTGCTGCAAAAGTACCAAGGCCTCTGCGGCCGAGATGTTGTAACCTTGTAAAGCTCGATCGAGAATTGCATCCACAGTTTTATTTTTAACTCAGCTACAGAATTACTGACTAGAATTAAGGCGTTTTTATATTTTAACCAATCAATTCTAGAGGAACGATATCTTACAATCTCAAGTCTTACAAAACCATCCTTGACTTTCTGGGAACTGAAATTATGGGCCTCAACCAAGAAAATCAGGTCTTGTCAGTGCCGTCTGGGCCTTTGCAAATTCCTGCTGTACAGACTTTCGGTTCAACTTTTACAGATGCACGCACAGCGGAAATTTATTTTTCCCTCGTCATTCCCACCTACAACGAGTGCAAGAATATCAAGAGTATTGTGGAACAATTGACTAAATTGCTCGATGGCATCATTCCGGGCGACTACGAATTAATTGTAGTCGATGACGACAGCCCCGATCGCACCTGGGAAGTCGCCCTGTCCCTGACACCGGAATATCCGCAATTGCGGGTGATGCGCCGGGAACACGAGCGGGGACTTTCCACAGCGGTAATTCGCGGGTGGCAGGCGGCTCGGGGCGAGGTTTTGGGCGTCATCGATGCCGACTTGCAGCATCCCCCCGAGACGCTGTTGCAGCTTTTAGCAGAAATTCAGCGGGGAGCAGATTTGGCCGCTGCGAGCCGCCACGTTGGCGATGGCGGGGTGAGCGACTGGAGTCTTGTCAGGAGATTTTTATCGCGGGGTGCTCAAACTTTAGGATTAATTATACTGCCCGGAGTCGTGGGCCGAGTTTCCGATCCGATGAGCGGGTATTTTATGGTGCGCCGCAGTTGCATAGCAGGCAAAACCATGAATCCTGCAGGTTACAAAATATTGATTGAAGTGCTCGGCAGGGGGGATATCCGTTGGATTGGAGAAGTTGGTTACGTGTTTCAGGAGCGGCAAGAAGGCGAGAGCAAAGTTACTTGGAAACAGTATATTGAATATTTGCGGCACTTGCTCAGATTGCGCTTTGCCCGCTGGCCGATGGGCCGATTCCTGCGGTTTGGCGTAGTTGGTTTCAGCGGCGTGTTTGTGGATATGGGAGTTTTTTACCTGCTGCGGACTGTCCTAGGTTTGGGGCTGACTCGCAGTGCAATCTTTTCTGCTGAAGTGGCAATTATCAATAATTTTTTTTGGAACGATTTGTGGACTTTTCGTGATATTTCTAAGGGGCAGCCTGGAAAGCGCCAGCGCTTGAAACGGCTGTTGAAATTTAATGTGATTTGTTTGATGGGCTTGATGATGAATGTGCTGCTGGTGAATGTGCTGTTTAATGTTTTTAAGGTAAACGAATATTTGGCTAAGTTGATTGCGATCGCAACTGTGACTCTGTGGAATTTCTGGATCAATATGAAGCTCAGTTGGCGGGTGACGGACGTGAATTAGGTAATGGGAAATGGGTAATTGGTAATTGATAATGGATAAAATG
This sequence comes from Microcoleus sp. TY_ISSM_2_bin.22, assembly GCA_025937335.1. GTDB lineage: Bacteria > Cyanobacteriota > Cyanobacteriia > Cyanobacteriales > Microcoleaceae > Microcoleus. The sequence continues at coordinate 3,208 of JAICRN010000358.1, read as the reverse complement.
ACTGATGGCTAATGACAAATTGCTCTCCTGCCCTATGCCTTTGAATGACAATCTAGCATCCAGGATACAAGCCCCCGGATTTATCCGTGGGGTCAATGCTTCAATTCTAAAATCTAAAATCTAAAATCTAAAATCTAAAATCGATTGACTGAATTAATGATTAAGAACAAACAACTGTTGTTGCTATTTCTGTGGACGGCGATCGCCTTTATTTTGCGGTTTGCCAATTTGGACTCGAAACCGCTGTGGACGGATGAGTTTTCCACTCTAGTGTTTAGTTTGGGCAACAGTTTTCGCGGTGTGCCGATCGATCGCGCGATCGATCTTTCTACATTATTACAACCGCTACAATTGCGCCCCGATGCTGACACCGCCGACGTGCTCCGAAATTTGCTGCTAGAAAGCAACCATCCACCAGTATATTTTATGCTCGCTCATTGGTGGATGCGACTGTTTGGGCCTTCAGAGGATAGTTTAGTTTGGATAGGGCGAGCTCTTCCTGCATTATTGGGCGTGATTTCAGTTCCCGCTATTTACTTTTTGGGCAAGTTTGCTTTTAGTTCGCGTTTAGTCGGTCAATGTGCGGCCGCGATGATGGCAGTTTCTCCCTACGGCATTTATCTCGCTCAAGAAGCTCGCCATTACACTTTAGGAATCTTATTAGTTATTGCCTCTCTTTTTTGCCTCGCCTTAGCTGCAAAAAAGCTGCAACAGCGCGCGCCCCTGCCTATTTGGGCGGTGCTGATTTGGGTAGTTGTTAACTGTTTGGGAATTGCGGTTCACTACTTTTTTGTACTGACTTTGTGTGCCGAAGCAATAGCATTAATTACTGTAATGTGGCAGCAGTTTAATGAAAAATTGCCAATTGACAACAGCCAGCAGCCCAATATTTGGCAATTTCAAATCATCTGGCGGCTTTTCGCGGTAGCGATAGGTACTTTAACTGGCGGTTTAGTGTGGTTGCCGGTATTTTTGTCAAACAAGTACGGCAGCGAACTAACTAATTGGATTGTCAGCGGCGATCGCACATTTTTAAGTTGGGTTAATCCGATTTTTCAAGCTTTAGCTGGATGGATCACTGTCATGTCTCTGCTGCCCGTTGAATCGCCAAATTTGGCAGTAGTAGTTGCATCGGCGATCGCAATGACAATATTTTTTATATTGGTGCTTCCCCTGCTGCGAGGCGCTCTTAAAACTTCATTAAAAACAAGCGATACTCGTCTAGGTACTGTTATTTTCGGCGGATTTGTGCTAGGAGCAATTTTCCTATTTTTCAGCTTTGCATATATTCTCGGGATTGACCTAACTCGCGGCGCACGATACAATTTCGTCTACTTTCCGGGAGTGATATTGCTGTTAGGAGCAACCTTGGCGGTTATTTTTAACACACCTACAGCAAAAAGTCAATGGTTTAATTTACCTGCTGTGGAAATTGCTGGCAAAAAAGCAGTTCTGCTAATTTTAGCAATGGGTTTTTTCAGCGGTGTGACAGTAAATTCCAATCTCGGCTATCGCAAATATTACAAACCAGATATTTTAATTCCGATTATCCGCGAATTATCGAAAGTTCCCGTGTTAATTGCTACTACTCAAAGCACTCATGTAGAAATAGGAGAGTTGATGGGGATAGGGTGGGAATGGGAAAGAAGTTCGGCAAAGGATTTTGTAGCGGATGTAACGGATGTTAGGAAGAAAGAAGAAGTTAAAGCCTTTGATCCTCCGCTGTTTCTTTTAGCTAATTTGAAAAAAGATGCGCAGGAAATAGCGGCAGGGACACTTGACAAAACACTCAGTCAATTAGAACGCCCGCTTGATTTGTGGTTGGTTAATTTTCGCGCACCTGTGAATCTAGAAGCACAAAAATGTCAGGTTGAGTCGCGCGATTTGCCTGCGGTGGATGGGTATGAATATCAAGTTTATCATTGTTCCTGATTTGGCGATCGCCCGCAACTACGATCCGACTTACATCTTGCAACATTCTCAATAAGTTTTTTATGGGCGGGCTAGAAGCCCACCCCACAAGACAATCCATTCTTTGTGGAACGGGCTTCTAGCCCGTTGCTGACAATGGTACAAGATATCAGATCCGATCGACTAGAAAGAGCGATAAATTTATGACTCAATACACTGACATTGCTAAAGCTATTACCAATAAGCATCACCCCGCTGATGTAGATGTAGGGTGGGCTGGGCGCACCTTACCGCTATAAATACGATCGAGACTGTTCAATCAAACGCTAAGAGTCAACGGCCAAATGTTTAATTAAGACGCTCATCACTTCACCTGGATTCTGAGTTGGGACAAGCGGACTCCAGTCAGAAACGCAGGCAAAATTATCGCGGTGAAAAGAATGAATGACGCGGGAAACAACAGGACGAGAACTGATAATGAAAAGTTTCAAGAGTTCTCGGTTAACTGAAGTTGGCAAGTTTGGTTCTTTAGCAGGGGGCTGATTGAGTTCGGTAGTTGGATTTTCGGCCCCAACCTCGAAAGCAAGTATTAATTCGGTATTGGGTAGCATTTGCCGGATGACTTTCAGGGAAGATTCTGCTTCGCTGCGGCTGCGAAATTGCGCGACGGGCAAGCGCTGAAAGTTGGGCAGCAGTCGGTAAATAATCCAGGCATTCGCAGTTTCTGGGGTGTTCATGGCTGTATTGTAAATTGGGTATGTTTGCTCATAGAAAAGTGACAGACTTGCACTTTATTGTGAGCGCGATAGAACATCGCGCTACTTCAATAAAGAAGCGTCCTAGTTGATGATTTTTCCTCGATTGCCTCAAGAGCGCTCGGAAACTATATCGTGTTGGGCAATAACGCTATGTTAGAGCTAAAATCAACTTTTAAATTGAGTTATTACATAATTTAATTTACTTAGTTAAAGGTTCAAAATAAGCGCTTAAAATAGGCGGTTAAAATAGGCGAATCGAAAGCAAAAACCATCATAAATAAACGTTAGACAATGCCAAAAACAAACAATTCAGCTCAAAATTAATTTAAGTTTTCGCACCAGTACACGGCACTGCCGTGTCCCTACTTCGTCGGTGCGGCGATGGGAAAAGGGAGACGAACCTACGATGACTGTTCGGCAAATGAGGGATTTTTGCCGTTTGGTGGGGGTATGTTTTGATGAGTTGCCGGATTATCTCAGTCGGCGAGTAGATGAGGAGGAGCCATAGGGGGATAGATTGGTCGATCGCACTTTCGATT
>JAICRN010000083.1 GCA_025937335.1 Microcoleus sp. TY_ISSM_2_bin.22 | reverse complement strand
GGAGTCCAATTCAAATGAACAGCTATTTTCAAGGGCGGACCAGCTATGTGCATTTAGCCTGATTACAGAGGCTCTGTCTTTGACTTTTTGTGGTACATCCTCAGTTCTAAGTTTTAATAGGGTTTGAACCGGGTGGGGAGTCAAAAATATTCTTAAACGAGCGTCCATATCTGAATTACCTTGGTAGATACACATTCATGTTTACATATTTTTAGATAGTTTTTTTGTACCTCCCTGCTTATTTGGTCAATACTAAGCACTTCAAAAACTGGTTCACAAGCTGCTGCTATTCTAATTGATCAACCTGGAATAAGCTGTATGTCGGTTAATTGTTTGAAGTTATGAAACAGTGAGTGTGGCAACATATAAATTAATAATATGTCGGACATGAAGCATAGTTTTGAGTAGTTAACTAACCTAAAAAACGTTAATAAATATGAGATGATTTTACTTCAAAAATCTGTTATATTTTGATAGCAACACTGTCTAAGCCTTATGTAATCGTTGGTTTCTCACTCCCTGGCATTTGAGGGGAACGCAGTTAGAAATCAATATTATAAAGATTTTGAGAGTGCTTGGAGAGGTATAATGGGTGTGTTGGAAACGCGGTGTGTACTTTGATAAAGTCAATAAAGATTACACTTCGGAAGTATGCCCGGAGTGTGACACCTACACCGACAAAAAATAACTGAAAGAACAAGTTCATCATTTCTATGAGTGTGGATACACCACTCATAGAGATGTAGCAGCAGCTCAAGCGATGGGTAATCGCGGATTGTCTGGGGAGGGACGCTTCCTGGACAATAAAGAAAATGTCTGTGGAGATGGTCTGACGGGGAGTGGTAACAGTCTAGTTAAGAATCGAAGAGACAAGAAGAAGGGTGGAAACGCGCCCTCTGAGGCCCGCCTTGTAACATCCTTTGAGAATCGCCCGTCTTTTAAACGGGGGAGTACGTCAATAACATAGTTTCCTTAAATAGACCTAACCTTTATGCTGAACTGGCTATAAAATTATTCTACCCACAACAGACGTTCACTAAGGAGAAAACATTGGTTTCCACAACCTTGAAAACCACCAAATCAGAAGAAATTTTCGCCGCTGCCCAGAAGTTGATGCCAGGTGGCGTCAGTTCCCCCGTCCGCGCCTTCAAATCCGTAGGCGGACAGCCCATCGTCTTTGACAGGGTAAAAGGAGCCTACATTTGGGACGTTGACGAAAACCAATACATTGACTATGTAGGCACTTGGGGCCCGGCCATTTGCGGCCACGCCCACCCGGAAGTCATCAAAGCCCTTCACGAATCTTTAGAAAAAGGTACGAGTTTCGGCGCACCATCGGTGTTGGAAAACGTGCTCGCCGAAATGGTCATCGATGCGGTTCCCAGCATTGAAATGGTGCGATTCGTCAATTCCGGCACCGAAGCCTGTATGGCGGTTTTGCGGCTGATGCGAGCCTTCACCGGACGCGATAAAGTGATTAAATTTGAAGGCTGCTATCACGGGCACGCCGATATGTTCTTGGTAAAAGCCGGTTCCGGCGTGGCAACTCTGGGCCTTCCCGACTCCCCGGGCGTGCCAAAATCAGTTACCGCCAACACCCTCAACGCTCCCTACAATGACTTAGAAGCAGTCAAAGCTTTATTTGCCGAAAATCCGGGCGAGATAGCAGGCGTAATTCTCGAACCAGTGGTGGGGAATGCCGGTTTTATTACCCCGGATGCTGGTTTTCTCGAAGGTTTACGGGAAATTACTAAAGATAACGGTGCTTTGTTAGTTTTTGATGAAGTAATGACCGGTTTCCGCATCGCCTACGGCGGAGCTCAGGAAAGATTCGGCGTTACCCCGGATTTGACTACTTTAGGTAAAGTTATCGGTGGCGGTTTGCCGGTGGGAGCTTACGGGGGAAGGCGGGATATTATGGGGATGGTGGCTCCGGCAGGCCCGATGTATCAAGCGGGTACACTTTCGGGAAATCCTTTGGCTATGACTGCTGGGATTAAGACTTTGGAATTGCTGCAAAAACCCGGCACTTACGAACAGTTGGATAAGATTACCAAAAAACTGTCTGACGGATTGCTAAAAATTGCTAAGGAAACCGGACACGCAGCTTGTGGCGGGCAAATTAGCGGGATGTTTGGCTTGTTTTTTGCGGCGGGCCCGGTTCACAATTACGAGGATGCGAAGAAGTCGGATTTGACGAAGTTCAGCCGCTTTCACCGGGGAATGTTGGAGCACGGTATTTATCTGGCTCCTTCGCAGTTTGAGGCGGGATTTACTTCTTTGGCTCATACTGAGGAAGATGTCGATCGAACTTTGGCCGCCGCTGGCGAAGTGATGGCAAGTATTTAAGGTTTGTAGTAAGGACTTTAGTCCTTAAAACTCAGGAATGAATGATTGAAGTCCTTGCTGTTTTTTGCAGTAAGGACTTTCATTTTTAAATGATATTAAATCCGCGTTGAAAACGCCTTTATAGCAATCCTTCCAGGATTCGTAAATTTTTTACCCCACCCCAACCCTCCCCGAACCCGCTTGCTAGGGAGTAAGAAATTCACATAATGATGCGAGGATTGCTATATAAGACAATACCCTTGGGATAAGAACACTCTGATATCCTTTCAGAGGTCTGTATCTCCTATAAAATTGTGAGAGTAAATGTGTCTGATATCGCTAACCCAAACTTATTGTATCAGCAATTAAAACGATTTAAAAATTAATTTAAAACTTGGGTCAAAGAGCTCCGGACAACTGCTAAATGCCTAGGTAGGGATTGAAACGCGCCAACTACAAAATTATTGGCTCAAAAATAGATTTGTCCATCCTCTCCCTATTTCGATCTCCCACCATAACCTCAAGCAATCGATCGACTGCGTGTCTCCAAGTAAAATTTTCAGCTACAAAACCCGGGCCCGCAACTCTAGCTTTCGCAGCCCATCCAGCCTGTTCGATCGCCCCCTGCATCAAATAACTCAAATGTTCCCACTCAGGAGCTAAGATAAATAATGTTTCTCCGCCGATCGCCACAGCCGTCAATTTACTTTCGATCCGCTGTGCAAAGTCCGATCGCGTAAAATCATCCGTAGGGCCGCCCTCCGTGCAAATAACCGGCAAACCGCAAGCTGCAGCTTCCAACACCGGCAGATTAAAACCTTCTGCTAAATACGGAGAAACATAAGCATCTGCTGCTTGGTAAAACTCAGCTATTCGAGCAAAAGATAGCTGGCTACCAGTATAAATTAATCTCGCTAAAACTCTCGCTCTTTCCGCATCGTCGAGCACAACTCGGCAGGCTTCCGCAATCTCGTCTCTCGACGGATAAAGCAGTTCTGAACCTTTTAAAACTAATCGGGCATGAGGATATTTGTCAACTACCGCAGCGAAGGCTTTTAATAAAGGGCGAATACCTTTGCGATCCGTTTGTCCTCCGATGTTTAAAAATATAAAATAGTTTGACCAGCCGAAGCTTTGGCGCAGCGATTGACGCCGATCGCCCGAGAGAGGATAATAAATCTCAGGATCGACTCCCAAAGGTACGACGGCAATGCGATCGGCCTCAACACCGCTGCGAATTAAACCGGCTTTTGACCAGGCTGAAGGTGTAATAATTTTCGTTTCTGAGTTAACGGGGGTTTGGGCGATCGACTTAACACCCATCGCCTGTAATACTGAACTGGTAACAATCCCCCATTCTGTGGCTGCAAATACCCAAGTTTGAGCGCTGCTGGAGGCCGAGAAGTCCCAAGGGCAGTAAATTCGCAGGGTAACATCGGCTGACTGATTTACCGCAGGGCCCTTAATGCTGCGGAGTAATGTTTCATTTTGGCGATCGAACAAACTAATTTTCGTCTCCCAAGCTGCGTCTATGTAGGGCATATCGCGGTGGAAAAGCTCAATTTGTTCTCGCGGGCGAGCGAGCATTTCCAGTAGTTGAAATTGATTGGCTACGCAGTAGGAATGATAAATAAAACGCCAGCCTTCAACAATAATCTGCAATTCACAACTCCCGCTTTTGGGATTAAAATTTTAACTAATCATCAGAAATTGGTAATTAGCAACTAGCAAGCAGAAATTACCAATTACCAATGCCTTATTTGATCACTTGCCAATCCATAATCCGCCACTGTCCCTCTTGGCGGATCAATTGGTAGCGCACGCGCAGGTTTTCGTTGCGGGAAGAAACTAGCTGATCGCGATCGAACACTTCGGCTTTTTCCGCTACTTGGGCTTCTACTTCGGCGAGATCGGGATTAGTCGGATTCGTCTTGACTCCATTAACTTGCAGCTTGTGTCCGTAACGCTGGTGCGCGTTGTTTCGCTGTTGAGCTTCTGCCATCAATTGCCAGCGAGACAAAGCCGGTTCTGTCAGAACTTGCTTTAATTCTTCGACAGCGTGGTTGGGACCCAAAGCTGCTGCTTTCGCCGACAGCCAGCTTTGAACAATGTCTCTTGCTGCTGTCTCAGTCATTTCTCCCGACACCGGGGCCGCGGCGGTCGGGTCTGGAACCACGGCAACAGCGGGGATTTCTACGGGCGGTGCTTCCAGGCCGACGAGGGCTTGATCTCCTTGGAGGGATGGGCCCGAGAGGGCTTGCAGGGCGCTCGCCAACAGACTGAGTATTAACCACAGGAGTAACAGGCTCAGGACACCTGCGACTAGAAACAAAGCCAGCCTATTTGGAGGCATGGACTTGACTTGGGCGGTAATTGCTGTTGCCTTGGTGCGCGCCCGATCGACCAAATCCCCTGTTAGCGCCTTGCCCGTTGCTCCGCTGCGCCCTGAATGTTGGCGTCTGCGTTTGGAGGTGGAGTCTGAGGGCCCTCCCGCCATAGCTGTTGGGAGAGAGACGGCGGCAGCAGGGTTCGGGGCGGTCGCCGCGACCTGAGATTTCGGGCTGGAGGCGGCGGTGGAGGCGTCGGCCGGTACGGGGGTCAAGGTGACGGTACTGGCTCCCTGCTTGGCTGTGGGTGGCTGTGGGGGTGCGGGCGGGCGATCGCCGAGGGGTTGCAGTCGCCCCTGGGGCTTGCCCGAGCGGGGCTGGACGACAACCCATTCGTTGGCGGTTTCTGTGTCAAGCGGCAAAGCTTCCAGGTAAGCTTGTACTTTCGGGTCGGCAAAGTAATCTTTCAAGGAGACTGACTCGTTGGCCAAGTCGCGGAAATGGGGAAACACTTCCTCTTGCAGCCAGTGTTCGGCGTACAAGCAAAGTCCGGGCAACAAATCGGGAGAATCTTGGGAATGTTCGCGAATGAACGCGAGGGGTTCTTTTTCCGAACTCAGTTCGAGGGCTCTGCTGGCTTCTTCTGTCTGGCCCAGCAGCAACGAGCACACGGCTTTTTCCAGGTGAACGTCTTGGCGGCGGCCGAGCTGCATCAGCATCAGCTTGGCGCGGCGGATCATCGATGGCTGTCTGGCGGCAAATCCTTGGGCTAACAGGGTGTAGACCGAGAGGTAAGTGGCGACTGCGGAGGGGCGGCCAGCTTCAGCTTCAAATAAGGTCTGCTGCTCGCTGCTGGTTAGGTGTCTGCGCATTTGCTGGACGAAGCGGAGGAAGTCTTCTATTCCTAAACCCGATCGATCGTCTCCCGATCCGTCGATGCCGCCCCGTTCTTGGAGCATTTCTCGCAGGATTTGCAGTCCCCGGCGACGCTCGGCGACTTTTTCTTCGGGTAGGGATAGTAGCTCTAAAATGTTGTACGGACGGAGTTTGTATATGTCGGCTTGCATTTCACCCCTCACGCTTGGAAATAGGCTTTCGCGCAGCAGCAATTCTTGACCTGCTTCTAACGATCTTGCGGCATTTTCGTACTGACCTTGCTGCCATTGTTCGCGACCGAGTTCTAGACAGGCAAGGCTGACGGTTAAAACTATATCTGGCCGCACGAGCTGAGGGTCGCCGAAACGACCTTCGGCGATCGCGATGCTGCCATTGTTAAGATACGGGCGACCCAGCTTCTGTACGAGTTCGTATTCCCCCAGTTCTTGCAGTACGAGCAGGGCTCCTACGAATTGGTTGTCATCGATTTCAATACTTGGAGTGTGGGGATCGGGAGCAGCCTCTAAAGTTTTGGACTCTGGCCCAGCGGTTTCTCCTGCGTCTTGCAGGAATGTGGCCGTGCCTGCTGAGGTTTTCGACCTCTGGTGCTTGGCTTCGAGTGCGGCTTCCGACTCTCGATCGTAAGTTTTGGCTAAAAAACTGGCATCGTAAGCTTTGCGCCCCTCTGAGTCTGACAGAACGGCGCAGGCTTCATCGAGCAGTTGTTTGCGGGCGACGATCGCAACTTCGGAATACTCCCTGCGCGGAAGCTGTAAAGTTCGATCGCGGTGAGCCTGCTGCAACTGTTCGGCAGTAGCTTGAATCGGTAGACCCAAAATCCGGTAGTAATCTAGTGGAATTAACACTGTCCACTTCCCCAAAGCGCTAGCAACTGAATTAGCCTATCTTAAGTGACATACTCCCGCAAACCAAATCAAAAATTCTGGTGTTGGCTTCCAACCGCCCCTTTCACGGTATGTTGGACTTGCCGTAGAGATCCTCTGATTTTTTTCCGTCTACAGCGTTTTACAGTGAGGAAAATGCACGGCCCCACTGCCCCTGAGCTAAATGAGTTGTTTGACTCTTGAGCATTTTCGGGTTTGAGAGTAATGGAATTATATCATTCGTTGGCATCGGGTTTCGATGGCAGTTGGTTCTCCGACTCGGGCCAATCCGCCCTGCCTGCCCTACTCATTTTAACAATTGGTGAACTGCTGCACAGAAAAGGTGCGATCGTTTTCTGCTGCGGTTGTGTCCCATCTCGGTTTAAATTTAGATGTCTAGGAAGCCGATCGTCGGGTATTAATTATTTATGGTTCAGGAACGGACTTTACCAGTTTTTGACGCCCAAAGCGTCAACCTTTCTCGGGATGAGGGCTTGATGCTCTACGAGGATATGGTCTTGGGGCGCTACTTTGAAGACAAGTGTGCTGAGATGTACTACCGGGGCAAAATGTTTGGTTTTGTCCATTTGTACAACGGTCAGGAAGCTGTCTCTACTGGCGTCATTCGATCGATGCGCCGGGATGACACCGATTACGTCAGCAGCACCTACCGCGATCACGTTCACGCTTTGAGCGCGGGTGTGCCGGCGCGAGAAGTAATGGCGGAGTTGTTCGGGAAGGAAACTGGTTGCTCGAAGGGCCGCGGCGGTTCGATGCATATGTTTTCGGCCGAACACCGATTGTTGGGAGGTTATGCTTTTGTGGCTGAGGGGATTCCTGTAGCTACGGGGGCGGCTTTTCAATCGAAGTACCGGCGCGAAGCTTTGGGGGATGAGAGTTCTGATGGGGTGACTGCTTGTTTTTTTGGCGATGGTGCTGCAAATAACGGGCAGTTTTTTGAGTGTTTGAATATGGCGGCTTTGTGGAAGTTGCCGATTATTTATGTTGTGGAAAACAACAAATGGGCGATCGGGATGGCCCACGAACGAGCTACTTCTGACCCCATGATTTACAAGAAAGCTCATGCTTTTGGCATGGCTGGCGTCGAGGTTGACGGGATGGATGTTTTGGCCGTGCGGGAAGTGGCGAAGGAAGCTATAGCGCGGGCGCGCGCCGGCGAAGGGCCGACTTTGATCGAGGCTTTGACTTATCGCTTTCGCGGGCATTCTTTGGCAGATCCCGACGAGTTGCGTTCTAAGGAAGAGAAGGAATATTGGTTCCCTCGCGATCCGATTAAGAAGTTGGCTGCTGATTTGATCGATCGAACTTTGGCAAGTGCTGAAGAATTAAAAGAGATCGAAAATAAGATTCAAGCAGTAATTGATGATGCGGTAGATTTTGCAGAGAAAAGCCCCGAGCCAGATCCCAGTGAATTGTATCGATTTATCTATGCTGAAGATGAGTAAGCTGTTGTGCATTTAACCTTTATCTTTAGGGCGGGCAGGATGCCCACCCCACAAGAGTGATAAATCCCCGTAGGGACGCGGCGAAAGCTTTTGTCCCTACTGCACTTCATAAACCTGCGATCCGCTGTAAGACTTACGCACGGACTCTACTTGTAGGGCGATGCACACCGCACCTTACTACCATAAATTAAAGCTAGAATCAAAGGTCAACTTTCTAGACGAAAAGAGAGGCGATATGATAAATCTCGATCGCGATCTAACTCAAGCCAGCAAAAAGATCGGTGCAGTTCGAGTCAAAGTCAAGCTCACGAATGCCATTGATGAAGAGTTAGTCAAGAGAGGATTGCTCAACCCAAATCTGTTGCGCGTGTACGAAGCAGAAGCACTCATAGATACTGGTGCAGTACGCACAGCTATTCCCCTAGAAGTCTGCGAACACCTGGGTTTAAGAATTCGGAGTCAGGAAATAGCAAAATATGCTGATGGCAGACAAGAAACAGTGGGATTGACTGGGCCTATTATCATTGAACTGGAAGGGCGCGAGACAATTGAGGCGGCAATGGTTTTAGGGGATATGGTGCTAATCGGTCAAACTGTGTTAGAAACTTTAGATTTGCTAGTAGATTGCAAAAATCAGCGTCTAATTCCCAATCCCGAAAATCCCGAAAGACCTGTATTGAGAGTTTAATAATCAATCCAGCTTAAATACCTGCTTTATTTATTATGTTCGAGTGCCGGTGCGCCATGATGGCTGCATTTTAAATCAGCACAAATTCAACGGTTTACGCAGGCTTGTAAATGTAGAGCCATTTTTGAAACTCATCTTGTATTATAAACTTGTTTTTCAATGTTTTAAGCAGCTCTACATCAATTTTTGAACTTTATTGAGTTGATAAATTACAGTCCAGATATCAGATTAAATCTTCATCAGAACCGACGGTGGCGATTTCTAGATCGACTCGATCGAATCCTAAAAATTTTTAGTTTCTTTTGATTATTATGATAACTTAGGGTAACACTATCCTACTACATTATTTACAGAAATTTTACCCCGGGCGATCGTTGAAGCTATAGTTGCTATGCAAGCTGGTTACAGGTTGCGATCGCGCCCGCCTTTTTTTGCAAGAGGTATATTTTATCAATTAGTGCGTGCGTGAGTGTATTATTATCAAGCAGAACCTACATCATCTCACACGAAGCGCGATTAGCTTCGCTAGTTCCCAAGGCAATCGCTTTCGTCGCTGCTGTTTTTAGCTGTATTTAAAAATGAGTGAAACCCGAACTTTCGATATCGCCATTATTGGTGCAGGACCGGGCGCACTATGTGCAGCCCATGGGCTAGCCAATTTAGGTTTTTCGGTAGGTGTGTTTGAACGAGCTAGAGCTTTACGTCCCATCGGCGCTGCCCTAGGGTTGGCCGAAGCCGGGTATAAGGCATTGGCCCTCATCAATGCCGATCTCGCTACCCAAGTTCGTGCCTTAGCTGCCAACCCACAGCGACAACTGCTGATGAGACCCAATGGCGAGGTTCTGTTTTCTGATGAATCCCCCTTGGCGGGTACTCCCTTCACTTGGCTAGCGTGGTATAACCTACAAAGCTCACTGCACAACAGGCTCCCACCTACCGTATCCCTTAACCTCAACCATAAGTTTGTCAACTTCACTAAGGTCGCCCATCCGTCCAAGACTCCGTTACGTTTGCACTTTGAGAATCAGCCCGATGTTGGTGCACGACTGTTAATTGGTGCCGATGGGTATTACTCCGCGGTTCGCAGTCTTACGGTGGGAGATGGTGCGCCTCTGTACACTGGAACCATGACTTGGAGAGGAATCTTGCCCCGTCAAATCCTAGCCCCCCTCGCTGAACCCTTTGCAGAAGGGGCTGGTTTTAAACTGGTGGTCGGAGACCAGAAAAATTTTTGGATTATGGATGCAGGACCCGAGCTACTGGCTTGGACAGGGACTGCACTCCATCCGACTACAGAGAAGAGTACCGATGTTTTAGCTATGGTTCTCCAAGTTTTTGACCAATGGACTCCCTTTGTTGAAAGGGTGATTCGAGCAACTGACCCTACCACCATTGTGGAAACTGGCGTGTTCGATCGGGAACCAGTATCCCAATGGGGGGATAGAGAGAGAATCACCTTATTAGGGGATGCCGCTCACCCGATGCGACCGTCCTTAGGATTAGGGACTACTATGGCCTTTGAGGATGCTGTTGCTTTAACAAAAAAACTCAAGGGGCTGAACTTGCACGATACTGCTTCTGTTGCTCAAGCTCTTACGGACTATGAAGAGGAACGGATTGCGATCACTGCACCGTTACAACTCAAAGCAAGGCAAGGAGGAGAAGCATCCCATGCCCCGGACGTAGCTGACCAACTCAAGGCAGGCTTTGAATTAGCCTTAGCTGCTCGCAGACAAAAGGAGATGACGGTATCGGATTAATTCAGTTGCTCCCACATTTTGAGGAATTGGATTTTTTGCATTAGTGCTAGATGGAGTTATAAAATCCTCAACCAGCCAATTACTAAAAGGAAGATTAAGTTGGCTGACCAAAACAACAGCAGTATCCACATTAAGCCCTGCGCTACTCGATCGCCAACCTTACCGCTTGGATCGCTCATCCTTAAAAAGTGTTGACTTTGCCACAGTTGCCAAACTCGAAATGTAGTGTAAAGAGTGCCGATGATGACTAATATACTAGAAGAAAAAACGCGACTGAAAATTTGCTCGCTGACAATTTGAATGGCCAGAACTAACAAATAAAATCCCAAAATAGTCCGCAGGTTGGGGTGACGTATCCACACCAAAAATGCCACTCCAGGCAAGAGCAAGCCAATCACGATCGCTAGCTGGAGCCAAATCTGCACAAAACTCCGCTCCGCCTCGCTGTAGTCGATCGCGGCTTGAATCGGCAGGAGATTTGCGACCATCAGCCAACCGCTCAACACAGTCATGAGTGTTGCACTGACAATAAATGAAAGTATCGTTTTCCAGGTCATGATGGCTCGACGATCGCACCTGAGATGAAAATAGAGCGACAAGTTAAATGGACAATGGTCGATCGCTTCATATTTCCAGCGGCACCGGGCGCAACCTTCCCTCTACTTCTACACTCGGCCAATTGCGATCGAATGTCAAATTTTCCAACTTTCCATCGCTGTGAATTACAAATGTATCCTCAATTTTTGCTCCCGACAAACTCGGATTCCAAGCCACAGCCGTATTTTCTGCTAAAATATCTGAAGTAGCCGGATTCGCCACAATTTCCCGCGCCAAATATCCAGTAGTTCCGCCTTGATGGTGTTCCCGAATTGCTTGAGGATATCCGTGCTGTTCGTAAGTTTTTTTAAGCGTAGCATAAACCGCATTCAGCGATACTCCGGGCTGGCAATAATTCAGCGCTGCGGCTTCAATTTCTCTGACTGTTTGGTGCAATTCATCATCCTTTGGTTCCAGGAAATCGAAACAGACAAACCTGGTTAAATTCGCATACAAACCGCCTCCCCTGGCGCAAAATACTAACATTGCTTGTCGCCCAATTTCTTCGGCGGTTGCGGTGGCGTGGCGGTACAGCGGCAAACGCCTTTCTCCAGCAACTAATGTCAGGGCTGGATGCAAACCTCTGGCCCACAATGCCTCTGCACCGGCTCCCGCTAGCTGATATTCTGTCCATGTTGGTTTGGCTGCGGAAAGTACCTCTGTCATCGCTTCGCTGGCTAAACGCCCGACTCGCCGGTATCGCTCTAATTCGCTTGACATCATTGTCTGTTTGCGGGATTGTAAAGATGCGATTATTGGCGTTTCTTGGGAATTTGGCCGATCGCTCATCACGTTACCGCCACCAGTAATTTCTTTGACAAAAGCTTCGCGCTGTGAAACATCTGCCCAAGGATAGATGTGCATTTGAAAGTTGGCTGGCAATTCTTCATCTTGCAAGCGCTGGGCTTCGATTTCATCGGTGAGAATCCAAGCGTTTTCGGCGTTAATTAATATTTCTGCAACTCCGGTTTCTGCGGTTAGCAATACTGTATTTGAACCGCCGGCGGTGGCCCAGGAAAACCAGTCTGTACCGCGCAAGCGAAGGGCGATCGCTTTTGTTTCAGTTAAGGCTTTGCGGATGAATTCGAGTTTGCTGTCAACTTCTGGGTTTAATGAGTTTATCATTAGCTTTATTGCATCTAAATTAGATTTTTAGGCGGGCGGGACACCCCACGAAGAAGGAAGAAGGAAGAAGGAAGAAGGAAGAAAATCACAGATTTTAGTTAACATTTCCTAAATCAAAAATCTACAAAATCTAAAATCTAAAATCTAAAATCTAAAATCGATAGGTACTGCTTGCAATTCTTTAGCTTTTTCTTCGGGTAAAGCGTCGTTGGCAAACATTCCGGCAGCTAGTTCGGTTCCTGCTAGATATTTTAGCCGATCGCTCGATCGATAGGGCGGATAAAATTGGGCGTGCAAATGCGCTTCAGGATGCGGTTTCCCGTCTGTCGGGCCTTGAAACCAAGCCATCAAATAGGGAAACGGGCGGTGCCACAAACCGTCATATTTGAGGGTGACGGTTTTTAAGGCTTTAGCGAGCGATCGGCGCTGTTTTTCGCTAAGATCGATAAATGTTGCAGCGGGGGCGATGGTCGCAATCCACACTTCGTAAGGGTAGCGGGCGCAAGCGGGGACAAAAGCGATCGCCTCTTCGTCTAAATAAATTATTCGCTGTTTGTCAGCAATCTCTTTTTGAATTAAATCTTGCAGCAAACCGCTACTGTTTTTTTGATAGTAAACTGACTGACATTCTAACATCCGCGCCGGCACTGGTGGCACGAACGG
>JAICRN010000279.1 GCA_025937335.1 Microcoleus sp. TY_ISSM_2_bin.22 | reverse complement strand
GGCTGCGCGATCGATCGTTGCTGTTCGATGCGCTCGAGCCGCACAGCCGTTACTGTTATACGATGTTCGATCATGGCGGTTGCTAGTGGTCAGACGCAGACCGAAGGTACCCTGCACTCGGGTATCGCTAGCGCCGATCGTGCGCCATCTCGGGCCGCGGCAAGGGTACCATTTGTCCGCGTCGCACCACTAGGGAGGTGCAGATGGCTGGTGTGCCGGGAGAGACCATGATGTTGAGGACGAAAACCCCTTTTCTCGCCGAGCTCAGCAAACAGATTTTGCAAGTTTGCCCCCCGCTTTGGTGGAAGGCGCCCGACATGATTTACAAGTGCTGCAAAATATTTACGAATGCAGCAGCGAACAGTTGAGCAAGTGGGTGCGGGTAGCGGGTCAACTTGACGCAGTGCCTCCGATTTGGCATTCAGATACTGTATCAGAACAGGGAGATTTGCCGCTGCACGGAAAACTGGAAAAATGGTCGAGCGCTGCGGAATCTTTAGCCGTTTATTACCGACAGTTTGGCACGGGTTTGTTTGCAGAATATCGCGCTTTTGCGTGGCGGGGAGGACAGTTTGCGAGTATTTCGCATCCCGATCGCATAACTTTAAAAGAGTTGGTTTGCTGCGATTGGCAGCGGGATGCTCTGGTGAAAAATACGGAGTTTTTGCTGGCAGGTTATCCGGCTTTGCACGTATTGCTGTACGGGAGCCGCGGTTCGGGTAAGTCTTCTTTGGTGAAGTCGCTATTAAATGAGTTTGGATCTCGCAATCTGCGCTTGATTGAAGTATCTAAATCGGATTTGCAAGATTTGCCGCTAATTGTCGAGCAGTTGCGGGGAGTTCCTCAAAAGTTTATTATTTTTGTGGATGACCTGTCTTTTGAGGAAGATGACGATGCTTTTAAAGCTCTGAAAGTTGTCTTGGAAGGAAATGTCACTGCCCGCTCTCAAAATGTAGTAGTTTACGCCACATCTAACCGCAGGCATTTAATTCGAGAGTTTTTTGACGACAGACCTCGCCCCCGCGATGGAGACGAAGTTCACGCTTGGGATACTGTGCAGGAAAAACTTTCATTTAGCGATCGATTTGGCTTGACTTTAACTTTTGAACCGGCCGATCAAAACACTTATTTAACAATTGTCCGACATCTGGCAGAACTTGCTGGAATCAAACTCGCTGCTGAGGATTTGGAACACCGCGCTAAAGAATGGGCAACTCGCCGCAACGGTCGCTCGGGCAGGACTGCGCGGCAGTTTGTTGATTTCCTGAAAGCAGATTTAGCCATTTTTGACAAGTAGATCGGCGGCGCTGGGAGGGCCGGTTTTACCTGGGATATGGGAAGGTAATTCAGGAGATGAATCAACCTGCCCTTCCAGCGCCGACGGCGAAATAAAAATTCTTAATTTTTTCATAATTTTATTGATAACAAATAACTAACAAAATTTGATATAATTGTCGAAATCCCCAAACAAACCGCCCGAGCCAGAGCTGATCCTGACTCCATGAATCCACTACTAAATAATGAGGAAAATATCATGGGTTTATTTGATAAAGTATCGCAGACTCGCCAAGAAACGGAAGTAACGTTAGGGCCTGCCGAATCATTTGCGGCGATCGCGCTAATTGCTGTAGCAGCCGACGGTTACATCAATGACAGCGAAAGTAAAGCGATTAGCATGACGCTATCTCGGATGCAACTGTTCCGCAGCTATCCCGATGACGTGATGAGAAAAATGCTCGATCGCCTGCTGATGATTCTGCAACGGCAAGGAGTTGAGGTACTGTTTAATGCGGCTTTGGCAACGCTTCCAGACGAACTAAAAGAAACTGTTTTTGCTGTAACAACTGATATCGCTTTAGCAGATGGCGAGGTTTCAGAAGAAGAAGAACAACTTTTGAACGATCTTTACAGTGCATTGGGGCTTTCCGAAGATGTTGCACTCAAGATTATAGACGTGATGTTGATTAAGAACAAAGGTTAAAAAAGAATGGGAAGAAGTGAGTAGAGCGAGTTTTACAATATAAAAAATTAGCGCCTACTTACTTAGCTGATAACTTCTCCATAAGTGCGGGTTTACCGATATGATGGTTAGTAAAAGTAGGATCGAATTTGCGATCGCCCGTTACTACCTCAAATGCCTTTCACTTACACCCGCACTGTCCGCTTTCAAGATACCGATGCTGCTGGAGTCGTTTACTTTGCTAACGTTTTGGCGATGTGCCACGAAGCTTACGAGGCATCTCTAGCAGCATCTGGAATCAATCTCAAAGCATTTTTCAGCAATC
Organism: Microcoleus sp. TY_ISSM_2_bin.22; assembly: GCA_025937335.1. Lineage (GTDB taxonomy): Bacteria > Cyanobacteriota > Cyanobacteriia > Cyanobacteriales > Microcoleaceae > Microcoleus. The sequence goes on along the minus strand of JAICRN010000279.1, from coordinate 5,148 downwards.
CCGAGGTTGCCTTTCCCATAATTCATGCTAGTGTAGATTTTTATCGCCCGATGTTTGCGGGCGATCGGCTGATAATTCAATTGACGCCCAAACAAGTTACTAGCGATGAATTTGAAATTGCCTATCAAGTATTTTCTGGCGAAGTTGCAGGAAGAAGCGCAGCGAAAGGTCTTACTAAGCACGTCTGCATCAATGCAGTTAGCCGAACTAGAAAACAGCTATCTCAAGACTTGATGCAGTGGATGAGGAAATTTGAGATTGAGATTTCAGATTAGTTCTATATTTAAATAATAGCAGGGAATGACAGTCAGTCGATTTTAGATTTTAGATTTTAAATTTTAGATTTTAGATTTACTTGCAGCATTGAATCTGGGAGTTTCAACTTTGGTCTAAAATTTTGAACCGATCGCGACTTAAGTACGTGGCACGGTATCCGTTTTTGAGCGGAGTCTAATTTATTTTAGGTTGAGAATTTTTTCGGAGTTTTTGATAGTATGTCAAATCGCAATTATGCCATTGTGGGCACGGGAGCTTTAGGGGGATTCTACGGTGCTAGACTGCAACAAGCAGGTTTAGAAGTCAATTTTTTGCTACGCAGCGACTACGATTACGTCAAAGAACACGGTTTGATTGTCGAGTCTCCCGAAGGCGACTTCATCCTCCCCCACGTCCGCGCCTACCACGACGCGCACAAAATGCCTCAGTGCGACGTAGTAATTGTAGCGCTGAAAACAACTCAAAATCACTTGTTGCCCCAAATTTTGCCTCCTTTATTAAAGGATAACGGCGCGGTTTTAGTATTGCAAAACGGATTGAATACCGAACCCGAAGTAGCTAAAATAGTCGGTGCAGAACGAGTGGTTGGCGGGCTGTGTTTTTTGTGTTCTTATAAAGTTGGCCCCGGTCACATCTGCCATCTAGATTACGGCACTATCACGCTGGGAGAATATACGCAAGACTACAAAGCAATCGGTATTACTAATAGAATGCACCAAATTGCTGGGGATTTTAAACGCGCTCATATTCCTATTAAGATGAGCGAAGATTTGCTGTTATCAAGGTGGAAAAAGCTAGTTTGGAATATTCCTTATAACGGGCTGTCTGTAGTGTTGGATGCGAGAACTGACGAACTGATGGCTAATCCCGATACTCTGATTTTAGTTAAGGAAATGATGGGGGAAGTGGTAGCGGGAGCCAAAAGTTGCGATCGCATTATTCCCGATGACTCTATCTCGCAGATGCTCGAATACACTCAGAAAATGAAGCCTTACCGCACCAGCATGAAAATCGATTATGATGAATCGCGGCCCCTGGAAGTTGAGGCGATTTTTGGTAATCCGATACGGGTGGCGCAGCAAGCAGGTATTAAGTTGCCCCAAATAGAGGTACTTTACCGAATGTTGAAATTTGTGGACGTTCAAAGACAAGAAGCAGAGAGGACGAGAAGGCTGTTAGGTTTGTCATAATTTAGGTCAAATAGCGGTAAGGTGCCCAATTCGCACCCTAGATAAATTGATATTCGAGCGCAATTTTTTGCAATAGTTCTCGATTGACTTTGCCTTGAGAATTGCGCGGCAATTGTTCGACGATTACCCAATATTTCGGCCGCTTAAACTTGCTCAACTTATCTTCTATTGCCGCTTGCAGATTTTTGACAGTAACTTCGGAATTAGCGGGAACATAGATAGCCGTAACGACTTGACCCCAATCTTTGTCTGGCAAGCCTGTTACAGCAACATCCGCAACTAAATTAGTCGATCGCACAACGGCTTCAACTTCCGCCGGAAATACATTTTCTCCGCCTGTGATAATTTTGTCGCTGCTGCGTCCGACGATATTTAAGTAGTTATTTTTATCAAAAAATCCCAAATCGTCTAATTGGAAGTATTGGCGATCGCCAAATTTTTCAGGATAATAACCCAACGCCAAAGATTTAGCATTTACCGCAATATTTCCGATTTGATTGTCGCACAAAATATCGCCATTGGCACTGCGAATAGTTATTTTAGCGTGCGGTAAAATTTTACCGGAACTGTTATTGCCAGCGAGAAAATCTTGGGGTTTTAGTGTAGCAATTTGCGAGGCAGTTTCGGTCATGCCGTAACTGGGCGCTAATTTGATTTGATAGTTTCTAGCTGTTTCTAAAAGTTCCGGCCAAGCGGGAGCACCGCCCAAAAGTACAGCACTAAACCGTCCCAGCCAATTAGCTGTATCTGGGTTTTGCAGCAGCCGTTGCAGTTGAGTTGGAACTAAAGAAATGAAAAAATCTTCGGGTTCGATGTCGCATATTTTACCATTTTCTAATTTTTTAAAGGGCTGAGTAGCGAGTTTTCCTCCGCTAGTAAACGAGCGCATAAATTGCATTAAACCGCTGACATGATATAATGGCAAAACGCAAAATGAGTTGATTTTTTCTACTTGAAAATATTGTTGAAAACCTTGCACTGATGCTGTTAGCGTTTCCCAAGTGTGGATGGCAAAACGAATTTTTCCTGAAGAACCGCCGGTGGGAATCATAATGGTATCAAAACCGTTTTTAGTCGGCGAATGGAATTCGCGGCTATACAAACGAAGTCCGCCTTCGCCGACTGGGATATGGGGAGTGGTGGGAAGCGGGCATTGTCCCAAAATTAAGTCTGGTTGGACTAAATCAAAGACTTGTTGCCATTCTTGTTTTACCCAGTTGGGATTGCAGAGAAAAATCGGGCATTCGGCGGCGCGGGCGGCGATGAAACTGGCAAGGAATTGCACTGGTTCTGGTTCGGCGAGGCAAATTTTTGGGTGTGTTTTCTGTGCGGGATTTTGGGTGAATTGTTGAAATAGCCGATCGACAATTCGGGCAAATTCGCGACGGTCACAACCGATAAGCCAATTATCGGACAAGCGATCCGCGAGTTCCCAAATATTTACTGTTAGATTTGTTGCCATAGATGCTTTCACCAAGTTTCTCGATTCAAAACAATTACCTAACTCGCTTGATTTAGTCGTGGGAGTAATCTAAAATCTAAAATCTAAAATCTAAAATCTAAAATCTAAAATCGAATGATTGTCATCGAACCAGCAATCGGTGCCGAAGCCGAGTGCTCTCTTATTTAAAGACAATTGTGTTGCTAAATTTAATGCTGCTTGTCTGCCGATTTGGGTTTCAAATACTGATGAAAAAACAGCGTCTATATTGTGAGTTTGACAAAATTTTCGCAGTTGAGATGGAGAACCGCAGATCGCAGGTTTAATGACGAAAATGCCCCGCCAGCCTTGGCTGTAGCACTCTTGGATGCGATCGAGGTTGGCAGCAGATTCATCAAGGGCGATCGGAGTTGCATAAATAGCATTCAATTCTACCATTTCCTGAAACTGTGTTACGGGCAGCGGCTGTTCCAAAAATTCAATGCTTGCGGAAAAGTCGGGAGTTGATTTTATCTTGTCGCAAGCTTCCAGCCATGTTTTAGCCTGCGAGTAACTGAGTCCGCCGTTGGCATCTAACCGCAAAAATGCCGATTCTCGATCGCACAAATTGTGCATTGCTTGCATTAGCTGCTGAAAAATCTTTAATTCTTGTTCAATTGCAGCAACACCAACTTTCCATTTAAATGTCCGATATCCCTCTAACCAAAGCACTTGCAAAGCCTGCAAAGCTGTTTCACCTGCTGGCAATAAACCGCTGAACCGATTTTTTTCTTCCTCATTCCCAGCCTGTATCCAGGGAACTTTGAGAATATTTCTTGTCCCCCCCTTATTAAGGGGGGTTAGGGGGGATCTAGAGTTTGATAGTGCTGACTCAAAGCCAAATTGACAAGCCGGCAATTGGGCGGAAATAGCAAAAATCATCTCTGATGAAATATTACCTGGCAATTGGTGACAAAAATCTAAAGCTTGCTCAAAACTTTCAGAACCAAACCAACTCAAAGGGGCAATTTCTCCCCAACCAATTCGACCATTCTCGCCAACAAGCCGCAGGATAATTCCTTCGCGAATATCCCAAATTCCGTGACTTGTTTGCAGCGGCCGCTTAAATTTTCGCTGATAAGTGCGAAACTCGAATTGATAAAGCATTAGTTTTTTAGTTAATCATAAAATTGTCTCACAAGTGCGACAAACTTATCAATATTTTCAAAATGGATATTGTGGCCAGCTTTTGGTACAATTTCCAGATTAGCGGCCGGACACAAGCTGGCAATTTCGGTATTTATAGTTGTAAATTTATCATCATATTCTCCCGCTAGCAAGAGGATGGGGATTTGATTTTGTGGGAGTTTTTCCCAGAGAGAGGGCTGGTTGCCGGTTCCCATGTTGCGGAGGGATTTGGCTAATTCTAAGGGATTGTTTGCTAAGCGGGTTTCTATGAGTTTGTCGAAGTTGGGAGAGTTTTTTAAAGATTTGAATAAAGGGCGATCGTACCAGTTGAATAAAAAATCTTTAATATTGCTATTCTCCAGCTTTTGTGCTATCTGTGAATCGGCTTCCAGGCGGTGCGATCGCTCTTTTTCTGTCTTCAATCCCGGAGAAGCTGACTCTAACACTACTTTCTCGAATCTTTCTGGAAAATGTAATGTCATGTACAGTGCCAATCGCCCGCCCATTGAATAGCCCAATAACAAACATTTGCCTATTTGTAAATCATCTAATAAGTGTATCAATGCTTGGGCAGTATTTGACATATTATAGCAACTTTCGTCGCCGATTACTCTGGTTTCTCCATGACCGGGCAGGTCAACTGCTAGGCAGCAATAATTTTTAGATAGTAAGGAAATGATGGGATTAAAGTCTTGACAATCGCAGGTAAAGCCGTGGAGTAATAAAATTATTGGCTGATTTATGTTGCTAGTTAAGGAATAGTAAAATTGATAATTTTTAAAATTTTCCATATATAATTATTAGTATAATTGCCGTATTTACTGAAATCTAATTTCCGCATCGCTAACAGAAACTACTGCCTGAAAATGAGTAAGAAAGTCCATACCAAGAAGACCGTCTATGCGGATATTTGGCGGTATATCGTGGGCAACTATCTCAAAATTTTCTATTAGTTGACCCACGCAATTAAACCAAGATACATTAATTACAGGAACATAGATTCTTCCTTGACCTGTAACTAATTCTTGGCGGCGTAAAGGATTGCGCGTATCATAACCCAGATTTTGTAATACT
>JAICRN010000567.1 GCA_025937335.1 Microcoleus sp. TY_ISSM_2_bin.22 | reverse complement strand
TAGGAATGCTGGACTTTGGGGCGGCAGTTTGCACTGCAAGAAACCCCCGCTGCGGCGAGTGTCCGCTGCAACAGCAGTGCGAGTACAAAATTAGCAGCGAAGTCAATTCTCGGCTAACTGCGGAACTGAATTGACAAACGTTTTACACCATTTTTAGGGGCGGGTTCACCAACAATCTTAAAAACCAGCCCCATCCAACGGTAAATACTGTTAATTAACTGTGCCGCAGCGGAAGTTCTATCCGAAATCTAGTACCTTTACCCGGTTCAGAAAAACACGTTAACTCTCCTTTGTGCTGTTCTACAATTATCCGATAACTGACAGCAAGTCCCAAGGCTAGGCTGTGTTCCACAGGTTTTGCAACCAAAAATGGGTCAGAAATTTGCGCTGTGATATCTTCGCTGATTGCCATGCCGTTATCTCCAATTTCAATAGAAATTCGCCGCTCATCAACTACCTGAGTGCTGATCCAAATCACAGGCTTAAATTTGACGGATTCCGATTCCTCAAACTCTTGAGTCAACTCTTCCAAAGTATCGATCTCGTGATTGATAATATTCAGAAAAGCTTGATTGAGCAGACCTGCATAACACTCAATCTGTGGCAAATTGCCGAATTCTTTCATCACCTTGATGTCTCGCCTTCCCTCGCGAGCCGGCAAGCGGTGCTGCAACAACAACAGAGTATTTTCTAAACCGTCGGAAACATCGAATAACTGCCAGCCCGATCGATCGCTGCGGGAAAAATCCTGTAGCGACAAGATGATTTGGCGGATGCGATCGCTCCCGTTACGCATGGAACTCACAATTTTTAACAAATCGTCTAGGACGAATTCCACATCCATATCTTGCTGTTTTTGTAAAATTTCAGCTCCGGGATTTACTAGCTCTTTTTGATACAATCGCAGCAGTTCTATTAAATCAGTAGCGTAAGTTTGGACGTGAGTGAGATTGCTGTAAATAAAAGTAATTGGGTTGTTAATTTCGTGGGCGATACCAGACACCAATTCGCCCAAACTAGACATTTTTTCATTTTGCAGCATTCGATCGCGCGACAGATCCAATTCTTGCTGGGTGAGAGCCCACTGCGCCCTCAACTCGCGCCCTCGCTCAGACGCGCGCACCCGCCCCAATAATTCCTGCTTAACTATCGGTTTAAACAGAAAATCGTCAAAGGGCGCATCCAATTCTTGAACTTCTTCAAATTGCTCGGGTGTTGTCAGGAGAATAAAATAGGCTGCCGTCAATTCTCGATCGGCTTTCACCAGCCGGCACACCTCCAAAAAATTGATTTGAGGCGAAGTCCCGTCGCAAATTATCGCATCGGGGGATAACTCCTTCGCCAATTCTAAACCCTCCTTGTCGTCGGTAACGACTCTCACCTGATGTCCCTCTTGGCCGAGTAACTCTTGGACAACTTGAAAAGTCACAGTATCCGCGACGATCGCCAGAATCTTTGCCATACTTCTACCAACTCCACAAATTACTTTTTAGGATACAACCGCCAGAATTGCGCCGACATATTTAAAACTGGCAAATAGTTCAATCCTACAAAAAATAGCCCATGCCAGTTCCCTCAAACGCAAAAATAGCTCGGTAGAAGGTATAATTTTAGACGTGCAGCGCAAAAAAGCAAATTCTCGCCTTCGTAATTGGGCTTTTACATCAGAGCTTTCTGCCTTCAGACTGCTGACAACTATCCTAGATAGTTTCTCAAGTTGCGCCCGGAAACGATAAAAAACTTTAAAATTAATGAATCAATACTTCGGACAGTTTTACGGCCCACGTCCACAGGCAAGAAACCCGGTTTCTACGAGTTTTGCGACAAGTCACGAGAAACTTCGCAAGAAACCGGGTTTCTGAGGTCACGAGTCTGCCCAGTAGAAATTAGGTTTTGAGTTTGTAGTCAGCGTTGTCCTCAGCCGGCTTCTTGCGGTGGAACCCTAATTCTACTGTTGGCTATCAAAACTTATCCGAAGAATCGATCGATAGTATCGTCTAATTAACCTTCTAGGTCAGCGCCTGGGAATGCCAATTACCAACACCACCTCAACTTTGATTCAAGCCGAAACACTAGAACTATTAGAATGGCCGCGCCTGTGTCAGCACTTGGCTACCTTCGCGGCCACCAAACTCGGCGTCGCCGCCGCCCTCGACCTCGAAATCCCGGCAACTCAAGTTCAGACAGCAGAACTCCTAGCCCAAACTCAGGAAGCTTATCAGTTAGAAAACCGCGCTAGCGGTGCTTTGAATTTTGAAGGAATCCAAGACATCAACACTTCGCTGCAGCGAGCCGAACTGCAAGGTTTGCTCGGCGGCGAAGAATTGCTGGCAATTGCTACTACCCTCGCCGGGGCGAGGCAATTGCGCCGGATAATTGACTCTGAGGCAGATGTGCCGACGCTCAAAGAACTGGCAGCCCAATTGCGGACTTATCCCGAACTAGAGCAAGAAATCCACCGCTGTATAGACGATCGCGCTCAAGTAGCAGACAGAGCCACTCCTAAATTAGCAGGAATTAGAGTTCAAATGCGACAGTTGCGCGATCGCATTTATCAAATATTGCAGGGGATTTTGCAGCGCCAATCCAACGCCGTACAAGAACAGCTAATAACCCAAAGAAGCGGACGCTTTGTTATTCCCGTCAAAGCTCCCCAAAAAGATGCAATACCGGGTATCGTTCACGACTCCTCGGCCAGCGGCGCGACACTGTACGTAGAACCCCACAGCACAGTCAATCTTAACAACCAAATGCGGCAGTTTCTCAGGCAAGAACAAGCCGAAGAAGAAGCAGTCCGCCGCGCCCTCACCGAGCAAGTCGCAGCAGTAAAACCCGATTTAGACAGATTGGTGGTGGTAGTTACAACTTTAGATTTAGCGGTCGCTAAAGCGCGTTACAGTTTTTGGTTGCAAGCAAATCCGCCGAAATTTATCGAATTGGGAGAGCCAGAATTAAAACCCAAAAATCCCGAAAAATTAGATGAGGAAAAAGAAGATGGGGAAAACTCAGAAAACAGTCAATTATTAATTCGCAACCTGCGATCGCAAATTACTCTCCGCCAGTTGCGCCATCCTTTATTAGTTTGGCAGCAACAATACGAGCAAGGCTATCCAGTCGTGCCGGTCGATTTAACGATCGGGCCGCACATCCGCGTCGTCGCCATCACCGGCCCCAACACCGGCGGCAAAACTGTCACCCTCAAAACCTTGGGATTGGCAGCTTTAATGGCGAAAGCCGGAATGTTTGTCGCCGCCCGCGAACCCGTAGAATTGCCTTGGTTCGACAATATTTTGGCCGATATTGGTGACGAACAATCTTTGCAGCAAAGTTTGTCTACTTTCTCCGGCCATATCCGCCGCATCAGCCGCATTTTAGAAGTTTTACACAATAAATCGCTTGGAGAAGAGGAAGGGGAAGAAAACTTAAACATCCCAATTACTAATTCCCAAATCTCAATCCCCAAATCTTTAGTTTTGTTAGACGAAGTAGGAGCGGGGACAGACCCCTCAGAAGGCAGTGCATTGGCGATCGCCCTGTTGCAATATCTCGCCCAACATTCCCTATTAACAGTTGCAACTACCCACTTTGGCGAACTCAAAGCCCTCAAATATCAAGACTCCCGCTTTGAAAATGCCTCAGTAGAATTTGACGACAATTCCATGCAGCCAACCTATCGCTTGCTGTGGGGAATTCCCGGACGTTCCAACGCCCTTACCATTGCCAAAAGACTCGGTTTGCTACCAGAAATTGTCGAAGAAGCTCAAACTTATGTGGGGGGAGCATCTCAAGATGTCAATCAAGTGATTGCCGGACTAGAAGCACAGCGCCGTAAACAGGAAATCAAGGCCAGAGAAGCAACTCAACTGCTACACCAAACCGAAAAACTGCACAGAGAAGTTTCTCAAAAAGCAGCCGCTTTGCAAGAGCGGGAGCGAGAACTGAAAATAGCTCAGGAAGTGGCAATAAATGAGGCGATAGGGTCGGCCAAATCAGAAATTGCTCAAATCATTCGTCGCTTGCAGTCGGGCAACCCGACGGCTCAAAATGCCCAACAGGCGACAGATACTTTAAATCAAATTTCTGAAAAACATCTCCC
>JAICRN010000787.1 GCA_025937335.1 Microcoleus sp. TY_ISSM_2_bin.22 | reverse complement strand
TACTCTTTGGGGGCTGTAGCCGGGTATTAGCTCGACTGATGTTTGAACGCCAGACGCATTTAGAGCACCTTGAATTGAATCGATTACGCTTTGTCTGATGTCTTCTCTTTCTAACAGCGGATCGACGACATCTAACTCAACTCCGGCGAGGGCTAAGTGACAGGCAGACCACCCCAACCAGCAGCCGATTTCTAATGCTTTTTTACCTTTGAATTGCAGGGCTGTATTGTAAAGGATGTGTGCTTCGTCGCGATTCAAAAACCCGATGAATGGATAGCGCTTGTCTGCATACCAATTATGCGGAATTTCCCGGCGCAAATAAGGCCAGTTACTCGTATTTGGATCGGCAATAATCATATTGGGGAAATAGGAGTCAGGTATAATTATTTGGCACCCTGGCGAGACATAATCCCCTGGAGGTAATAAATTATTATTGCTAATTTCAGGTTGTTGATAAGTCATTTTGGGTTCTTGAAATATTTGTACTGCTTCCTGTTTTTTAGGTTGGTAACGGACGCTAATTTCTAGTATATCGCCGTCAGTTGCCATCAATTGTACTCTGTCAAACTGCTGGCGGCCAGCTAAATGCAAAATGCCGATCGCCTCCTGCGGCAAGTACGGCTCCACAAAACAGCCTCGCTGCTTGTCCCAAACCGGAAAACCGTTGAATATCCAATTGCACCAAGCTGGTAGCATTTCAGTGAGATTGAACAATTCCCCACTGTAAACAGCTAGGTTTAGGGCAAATTGATCTGTCATGACACAGCCGGATTTTTGCAATCCTCGCTCTAGTTTTTCAGCCCATATTTCCCAGTGCAAAGCATCTTTTCTGATGGCGAAAACTCCGGCATTTAATATCGGATAACTGTAGAATTTCTTAGCAATTTTTTCACCAAAGTTAGCTTCATATTGTTGATAAACCCACTGCCAAAACTGAGGAAGTTGTCCGTACTGCTGCAAGCTAGCCCTGTGAACTTCGGGAACAATTGCCAGCCCCCGGCGCGATGCTCCTGCAAGCAACAAATTAATTGCTCTCCAGTCTTGAACCCAAGCATCTGCATCTATCCAAAGGTATATATCAAAATTGGGAAAGTATTTTCGCAAACAAGGTCTAACTAATAGTCCTTTTAAATGTTCGGGAGATTCATTTCTGCCAGGAAAGTCAAAGTCCCAATCGGGCTTTTGAATGATATTAACTTGTGTTTTTAACCACTGCAACTGTTGGGGAGTGCAGCCGAGATCGAAAAAGCCGATCGCCACATTTTCACCCTCGGGTTTTTCCCGCACCGATAAAATAGTACCTTGCACCAATTCAAAGTAATTTGCATCGGCGGCTGTGATGATGATAATCTGCATAAATAGCTTTTCTTATACAATAAACTGCTGAGTATACCGTAGGGTGCGCCTCGGCGCGTCTTACTATAGTGTAGGGTGCGCCTCGGCGCGTCTTACTATAGGCTAGCAATATTCATAAAACTATACTATCGAGGAGGAATTGTGAAAAACCACAAAGGGAAAGTTTATCTAGTCGGTGCGGGGCCCGGAGATTGTAACTTGATGACAGTGCGATCGCACAAACTGCTATCCCAAGCCGAAGTCTTAATCTACGACGCTTTAATCGACATCCCGCAACTCGAATTAATCCCAGCAACTTGTCGAAAAATTGAAGTCGGGAAACGCGGCGGTCAACCTTCCACCCAGCAGCAAGAAATTAACCGTTTGCTGGTAGAACATTGCAAGTTAGGCAAACAAGTCGTGCGGCTCAAAAGCGGCGATCCGTTTATTTTTGGTCGCTCAAGTTCGGAAATTCAAGCATTAATCACAGCGGGCTGCAACTTTGAAGTGATACCCGGAATTTCTTCCGCCCTATCCGCACCTTTACTAGCAGGAATTCCCCTCACCGATCCGGTAATGAGTCGCTGTTTTGCAGTGATGAGCGCCCACGAACC
>JAICRN010000329.1 GCA_025937335.1 Microcoleus sp. TY_ISSM_2_bin.22 | reverse complement strand
CCGCACGTCTACGCCCGCTTGGTCTGCCGCTTGGCGAGCGCCGCTGGCGAGAGTAGTATTGAACCCGATAATCACAGCATTGCTGGCTGCGGCGAGGTCAATATCCGTTTCTGTGATTTCCCCAGGAGCAGATAGCAGCAGTCTGAGTTGAACTTCTTTTTGAGGAAGTTGAGTCAGAGCGCCGACAATTGCTTCGAGCGAGCCTTGAACATCTGCCTTCAAGATCAAGTTTAGTTCCTTGAGAACGCCTTCTTTAGCTTGTTGAGAGAAGCCGCTGAGGCTGATCCTGCCGCCTTGCAGGAGGCGCGAATCTCGTTGGAATGTAGCTCTTCCAGAGGCGATCGCCGCAGCTTCTTTTTCGTTTGCGAAGACATCAAACTCATCTCCCGCGCGAGGCACTTCCCGCAGCCCCAGCACTTCCACCGCGAAGGATGGAGTTGCTCGATCTACGCGATCGCCCCGGTCATCGATCATTGCCCGCACCTTGCCCAAAGCAGAGCCTGCGACCACAATATCGCCCACTCGCAGAGTGCCGTTCTGCACCAGCAGAGTTGCCACAGGTCCCCTTGCCTTGTCGAGGTGAGCTTCAATCACAGTACCCTTAGCCGGTCGGTGCGGGTTGGCGTTGAGGTCTTCCATTTCCGCGACTGTCAGAATCATTTCCAACAGCGTATCCAGGTTTTCGCCTCGGATAGCGCTGACTGGAACCATCGTGATATCGCCGCCCCAGTCATCTGCGACCAAACCGTACTCAGTCAGCTCTTGCTTCACCCGTTCCGGCTGAGCGCCCTCCTTGTCTACTTTATTGATAGCAACGACAATTGGCACTTTCGCCGCTTTCGCGTGGCTGATAGCTTCAATTGTCTGAGGTCGCACCCCGTCGTCCGCCGCCACCACCAAGATAGCGATGTCCGTAACCCGAGTTCCCCGAGCCCGCATAGCTGTAAAGGCTTCGTGTCCCGGCGTATCCAAAAATACCACCTGCTGGCTCTTGCCTTCGTGTTCCACATCCACGTGGTAAGCCCCGATGTGCTGGGTAATGCCCCCAGCTTCTCCTTGAGCCACCTTTGTTTTGCGGATCGAGTCGAGCAAGGTAGTTTTGCCGTGATCCACGTGTCCCATAATCGTTACCACTGGCGGACGGCGTTCGAGGTATTCCAAATCGGCTGCGTCCAGCATCTCGATCACTTTGAGCGCTGGGGCTGCTTTTTCTGGGGTTTCTACCTCTACGCCCATTTCTTCGGCTACCATTCTCACCGCTGGAATGTCCAGGGTTTCGGTAATGTTGACCGCAATGCCTTTAGAGAAGAGCCGCTTAATAATTTCGGTTTCGGGAACAGCCAAAGTAATTGCTAGTTCTTGAACGGTCATCGGCCTGCTCAGCAGCAGTTTTTCTGGACGTTCTACCTTAGCTTCGGCTGTTTTGCCCCGGTTGCCGCGTCCCCCGCTGGAACCTGAAGAAGAACTCTTATCGTGAGAAGGGCCCGGTCTCTTATTTTTTCCGCTGCTTCCAGGTGCGCCCGGAGTTGGTGTTGACTTGGGTGCTGCTTGTCCCTTCGCTTTAGCTGGGCGGGCTAGCGACAGGCTGACCGTGACTGGTGCTGGCAGATCCAAGCCGTTTTCTAAGTCATCGTCATCCTCGTCTATGGGTTTGAGGCGAGAACGTTTTGCCTTAACAGCCTTGGCAGCTTTGGCAGCATCTGAGTTTTCGTCATCATCTTCTTCCCAAATGACCGATGTCTTTTTGGCAGGACGAGGGAGAGTTGGCCTGCTCAGGAGAGGAATCTCCAGCAACGGCGTATTATCTTCTTCATTGTCATCAGTGTCATCCCCTGCCGCTCCGGTGTCGCCGCCCCGGCTGCGCAGCCCTGTAGCTGACGTTGCGGGGGCAATGCTCCGGCGCGGGCCGCCGGGCTGGGGTCGATCGGCAAGTGGAGTTTTTACTGGGCCGCCAGCGCCTTCTCGGCGCGGTCTTTGCCCGTCGCGAGATTCGGTAGCTCCCGGTGCGGGTCTGCTGGGGCGACTGGGTTTAGCCGGCGCTTCCAGAGTTTCTGCCTGTTGTGATTGCTCTTGCTCGGTTTTGGCAAGTTTGAGTACCGGCTTGTTGCCCAGATTTTGTGGGGTGCGGTTAGCCGACTCGGACGCCGGTCTGACTGGCGGCGACGTGAGTTTTGGCGACGGCCCGGGGGGGGGTACCTGCTGGCGCTGGGTGCGTTCCGGAGCCTTTTCCGACGGCGGTTGAGGTGCCACAGGTATCTGAGCCTGGGCGGTGGTTTCCGGGGCTATCGCACCTACAGTTTCCGACCCTGTTTCCGAGAGTGTTTCTGACGGAGCAGCAGAGACAGCCACATTTGGCTTCGACAGTACAGGTCGATTGATATTTGGTTTAGCGGGAGGCTGGAGTGGTTGAGCTGCGGGCGATTTGGGAGGAGTTGCCACGGTTGCCGCAGACTGGTCTTTTTTCTCCTCGTTGCCCGCAGGCTGGGAGTTTGCACCAGCCTGCCGTACTTTTGGACTGCGTATTTCTAAAATTTGCTGCTTTTTTTGTTGGTCGTTAGGGTGAGGGCCAGATTCTCTAGATGGCGCTGCTGCTCTTTCGGGGGGAGCTGGCTTGCCGGGGGAAGAGTGACTGCTGGCTACGTATTTTTCCGCCGTTTTGCGAATGCGTTCTGCTTCGGATTCTGTAATTGTGCTGCTGTGGCTCTTGACTGAAATATTGAGCCGCTCGCAAACTGCCAAGATGTCTTTATTATCCAAATTTAGTTCCCGTGATAATTCGTAAATTCTTACTTTGCCGTTGTTCATCCACTCTGCCCTCTTTTGTGCCAACCAGTTTTTACATTTTGATTTTTTGTTCTAATGACGACATCATTCGCTGTGATTGATTCAGTGTCAGGAATCGGGGTTTTGGTACTCGCTCAGCAATTTTATCTATATAGATGCAACTTGCTGAAGTCTGCGGTTGGAGAATTCTCAAGTCTTTTTTGGAACTTGGAACTATAAAGTCTGAATTTTGGCAACAGCCACTGTCTCAAGCTTCAAAGTTTACCTTTCCACCTTGAGGATACCTCTGCTAGTACCCTACCCTTATCTAATCTGACACAAATCTTTCCAGACTGGTGGGCAGATCGGATTGGGGTTTTATAGCTGGCGCTACCGGTAATTACTGGTAGGGCTGCCAAGAGGGTTTATACAGTCGATGCCGAACTCTTGTCGGTTTTTCGTCCGGTCCGGCCCGAGTAAGATGTACAGTCAGATGTGGCTAAACGCTGCCAAAGTGTTTGGTACAGTTCGTCAGACACAGGTGCTTTGAGCGATCGCCCAAGTCGATTTTTTTTCTGAGCTGCTTTGAGGCATTCTGCTTCCGGACAAAGGTAAGCGGAACGACCGAGGCCGCGATCTAATTGTACCTGATGAGAAGGATAGAGCCTGACAACTCGCCAAAAAGCTTCCTTAGGAGCTATTTTTCTACAACTTGCACAGCACCGGTAGTTCGGTTTCATCGTAGTAGGGGAAGAGGGGGGGAGTAGGGGACAACTCCTCATTGTCTCCCGATCGGGAAAATCGTGTGAATGTCGCAGTTGTTAGACTGTGGCTTCGGTTTCCTCGGTGGCGGCTGCCTCCTCTTCCTCAAATTCTGCGGTTTCCTCGTCGCCGTCGAAGCCGGATGCTTCGTCTGCGTCGTAGTCGCCTGCTAGTTCTTCGAGCCTGGTTGCTTCTGCTGCCAGTTTGGTGTCTTCGGCGGCGCGATCGTACTTAGCAATATCTTTGATATCGATTTTCCAACCGGTTAGGCGGGCTGCGAGGCGGACGTTCTGACCTTCTTTGCCAATGGCAAGACTCAGTTGGTCTTCAGCGACCAAAATGTGAGCTCTCCTGCCTTCTGGAGCAACTAAACGCACTTCGTCTACTCTAGCGGGACTTAGAGCGTTGGCAATATACGTTGCCGGGTCTGGAGACCAGCGGATCACGTCTATTTTTTCGCCGCGCAATTCGTTGACTACTACCTGAATCCGCGATCCCCGCGCTCCAATGCAGGCTCCTACGGGGTCTACGTCGCGATCTAGAGTATCAACTGCTATTTTAGTCCGAGGGCCGACGTGCCGGGAGGGCGGATTTGCCTCCCTGGCTACGGCGACAATCCTCACCACCCCATCTTCTATTTCTGGTACTTCGTTAGCAAACAGGTAAACCACCAAACCTGCGTCGGCTCTAGAAACAAGTAACTGCGGCCCTCTAGTAGAACCTTCGCCTACTTTTTTGAGATAAACCTTGAATGTAGCGTTGGCGCGGTAATTGTCGTTGGGCAACTGTTCGCGCTTCGGGAGTTCGGCATCTACTTCTGGCTGACCGAAACTGCTGGTGACTGCTAAAATTACCGACTGCCTCTCAAACCTGAGCACTCTTGCTTGAAGAACGGTTTCTTCTAAATCTTTAAATTCTTCTTGAATCATTTTGCGCTGTTGGTCGCGCAGTTTTTGAGCCAGGACTTGCTTGGTCTGGATGGCAGCCATGCGACCAAATTCTTTTTGATTTGGTGTTACGTCTACGAGCACGATGCTGCCCGGTTGAGCTTCGGTGGCTACTTCTTGCACTTCGGAAAGTGATATTTCGTGATCGGGATTGGTGACTTCTTCGACAATAGTTTTGTTGGCTAAAACGCGGAAACCTTCTTGTTCTGCGTCTAGTTCTACATCAAAGTTGTCGAAGTATTCTTCGCTGAAGTGGTCGAGTTTTTGGGTGCGGCGGTAGCGTTCGTATCCTTTGAGCAGGGCTTCTCGCAAGGCTGCTTGGACGGCGTGTTTGGGTAAATTTCGCTCTTTGCTAATACCTTCGACCATTTCTTTTAGTCCGGGCAGGGGAACCATTGACATATAAAACACTCCTTTTTTTGCTTGGGTAATAAGTAACTGGTAATTGGTAATTGCCGAGGGTAAGTGATGAGTGATGATGAATTAGTTACAGACTTCAATTGGGTTAAATAGGCGTTATAACCTTTTTTTGTTTCACTTTAACCCGCAGTTATAGTTTTTCTAATTCCCAACTCACGCACTCAAAATTCAAAAAATCCCCTTTACCTCTCTTTGCCTTCGTCTAGTTCAACTTTGACAATCTGAGGGCGGGGAATTTTAACCTGTCGCCCTTTTTGATTGAGATAAACCGCTGTTTCATCCCGGCCCACGAGTAGTCCTTTCCACTCTTTGATTCGCGAGTCAGGTTCGGTGGCTTTGACTGTCACGGGGAAACCTTTAAAGGTAATGAATTCTCGATCGCTGCTGAGCAATCGGGATATGCCGGGACTAGAAATCTCTAGCACGTAGGCGTCGGGTATGATTTCGGATGCGTCTAACTCGGCTTCGAGGGCTGTGCTCATCCGCTCGCAGTCGGCTAAACCGGTGTCTTGCTGGAGGTTGCGAATATCCACCCGCAAGACGGGAGGATTTTGGTTGGTGTGAAACACTGCTCCCACTACTTCCAATCCCAGTGTTTCCGCAACGGGGGTAGCTAAGTCAATGATTTGTGGGATTAGAGGATGAGTCATATCGAATACTTAAGTTAAAACTCCTAAACTCGGACACGGGCAAGGAAAAATTTGGTGTTGAGATTGCTTGGCTTTGAGGTGGTTTTATTGGGTCGCTGCGACTTTTTTCTTCAACTTTGGGACTTTACGCAACATCCCTGCCGGGGCTATCACGGGGGGATTACCCCTACTAGAGCAGTCCTCAACTTGCAAGTCTGACGCCCTGAGTTCTTTTCCTGCGACTAATGCAACAAAAAAAGTGGGCTTGACCCACTCCTAGGTAAAACACTTTCTTCCAAGAAGTTTGAGGACTCCCTCCGATCGAAGGCAGGCCTCATTTCTCAGTTTAGCTCGATCGCCCGCCCAGTGACAAACCGATCGCGCCGGGGGAGTGTCTCAAGAGGTGGCTGGGAGAGTGGGGAAGTGGGAGAGTGGGAGAAAGTTGGGAAAATCTTCCTTCTTGCTTCTTCCCTCAACATCCATCCGTTAAATTCATTACATAAATCAGTTAAATCCCGATTCACTGCGCGTTACCGAACTTCCCTCGAACCTCGAACCTGAAAATCTATCCGTTAAATCCGTTGCCGAACTTCCTTCAATATCGGTTAGCTTAACGCGGGGCTATTCGTTGCAGTTCTTTGGCTTGTTCTAAAATTTTCTCGAAGTCTTCTTCGCTCAACCGCTGAATGTAGTTGATTTTGAACTCTTCTAGGAAGTCGCACAGCAGCAGTTGTATTTCTTGCCAGGTTTGCTGCTGTTGCAGTTCGGCTCCCAAAGCTTGCCCAAAATGTTGAACTAGCTGGCTTGAGAGTTTGGTGCCGATGGGGTCTTCACTGGCGATTTTGAAGGCTTCGTAGGCATCTTGCGGGCCGAGTGTGACTAATTTGGATAGTTCTGCAACTAATTGCTCTGCTAGCTGTGCGGGCAGGTTTCCCAGTCCGGGTACTTGCTTCCATCCTTGATAAAGCGGGGATTGTTTGAGAAATAGTTCTATATTGTACCGCAGGAGGGCTTCTAGGTCGGGCTGGAGTTGGGGGAGGACTTTGTAGACGGTTACTTGGACTAGATGCGTGGCGAT
>JAICRN010000274.1 GCA_025937335.1 Microcoleus sp. TY_ISSM_2_bin.22 | reverse complement strand
TCGGCGGACTTCCTAAAAATTTTTAATATGATTAGTTTTGGATTGATTACAGAGGGACTTACTGACCAGATTGTTATTGAGAATATTTTAGCTGGATATTTCAATAGTCCAGATTTAGATATCAGACAACTTCAACCAGAAAGAGATAAAGACAATGAGAATAAATCCACATACGGCGGCTGGACTCTAGTTTTTGATTATTGTAAGTCAAGAGATTTTCAAGAAGCATTGCAATTTATTGACTATATCATTATCCAAATAGATACGGATGTTTCAGACGATTATAATATCCCCAAGCAAGATGAAAACGGTGAATTTACTCCTCAGCAGTTAATTGAAAAAGTTATTGAAAAGTTTAGGGGTGCGATCGGCGATGATTTTTACAGGAAATATCAACAAAAAATTATATTTGCAATCTCCGTGCATTCTATTGAGTGTTGGTTGCTTCCACTGTATTATACGGACAAAAAGAATAAATCTAGATTTAAGAGCTGTCTCGATACTTTAAATCCGCAAGTTTATAAAAAACACAAGTTTAGGATCGATGCTAAAAATCCTGAATATTATCGAATAATTTCAGAACAATATCGCAAGCATAAAGTTTTGATGAAGCATTACGCAGAAAATCCCAGTTTAAAAATTTTTATAGAAGATATTCAACGCAGAGACATTAAGATTGGTGATGAAGAGGATTGGTAATGAAGCAAGTTATTATGTCATATAATAGAAACATAGTTATCGGAGATTACCATGCAAGCATATAAACTTAGAGGTAAAATTGATGCAACTGGCAACTTGGTAGTTGTGGAACCCGTTAATATGCCGCCGGGAGA
This sequence comes from Microcoleus sp. TY_ISSM_2_bin.22, assembly GCA_025937335.1. GTDB lineage: Bacteria > Cyanobacteriota > Cyanobacteriia > Cyanobacteriales > Microcoleaceae > Microcoleus. The sequence continues at coordinate 6,664 of JAICRN010000274.1, read as the reverse complement.
TGTAGAAATCATCGTCTTGCAGCTACCTGATACGGTTAAACAAGCCAGCGCGTCAGAAAATGCGATCGCACCTGAAGCACCTCAAAAAAAGTTTAAAACTAACGTGAAGGCATTTCAAGGTTTATTCGATCGAGATGCTGTACCGGAACCGCTGGATTTTGACGATCCAGACAAACAAGCAAAATGGGAATATTTAAAGGAGAAACATAACTTGTGAAAATCCTGATAGACACCAATATAATAGTAGATGTTGCGCTCGAACGAGAACCTTTCTTTGCTGAGAGCGATCGCATTTTAACTTTTGTTGAAGAAGCACAAATTCAAGGCTATATTTCAGCCTCAACTTTTAGCGACCTTTACTATATTATCCGCAGAGACAGAGGCCGCGATTGGACGCTGGATTTTTTGCGGCAGTTAGCCACATTTTGTCAAGTAGCAACAGTAGATAACTCTGTTATTTCAATGGCATTAACTTGCAACTTCAAGGATTTTGAAGATGCGATTCAGTACAGCAATGCTGTAATCAATCGAATTGATGCCATTGTCACCCGCAACCCGCGAGATTTTCCGGTTACTACTCCTAGGATTTTAACTCCAAATCAGTTAATTCAAGAATTAACCAATTCTCCCTAAATTTCTCAAAGCGCTAAACTTCTGATTCCAGTTCGCTAACCCGCAACTGCACGGGTAATTCTACAGAATTCAACTCAGACGACTCTAACAATCCTGTTGCTTCAACTTCTGCACTCGCTTCACCGTGCCGCACTTTTCGCAATTTATCACCCAAAGTATCCCGCTGATTAATCAAATAAATACTCACCAAAGTCAGCCCAACTCCCATCGATTGCAGCGGATTGAGCACTTCGCCCAAGAACAAATTGCCGAACAGCAAAGCAAATACAGGCGTAAGAAAGGTAAGAGAACTTAAACTGGTTAGACTGCCACTCGAAGCAAAATAAAAGAATAAACCGTAGGCGATCGCACTTCCGAACACGGTAGAATAACCTAACGCCATCCAGCCGGAAAAATCGATATTCACAAACTGTTCGGACTCAGTTGCAGCCGAAATTGCCAACAGCGGCAAACCGCCCAAAATCATGTGCCAACCAGTCGCCACCACCGGGTCAACATACCGGCAAACCCAGCGTACCAAAACCGTACCCACAGCCATCGACAAAGCAGCCAACAGCATCAACCATTCTCCACCCTGAAACAACTGTTCGATACCCGCAGAAACCGGCGCGTTTTCAGGATGCAACAGCCCCAAAATCCAGCCATCCGGCAAGCCAATTAAACTGATGCCAGCAACGCCAATAACTAATCCCAACCAGCCCCAAAAACCAATTTTTTCTTGAAACAGCCACAAACACAAAATCGCCACAGCTAGCGGTTGAGAATCAATCATCACCGAACCCAAGCCGGCACCGGTTCGGGTCAAACCTTCAGCTAAAAAGCCTTGAAACAAAGTAGCGTCAACTAAAGCAAACAGCGAAATGCACAGCCAAGCTTTCCAACCCTGCGGCTGTGGTTTTCCCATCAGTGCCGCCGCCAGCAGCACCAACACGCCCGCAGGTACTAAACGCACGAATGCCACAAACAGCGGCGTTGTGTGCGGCATCACCCCCTTCATCGCTACCATCGCGGTTCCCCAGAGGAAAAACGGTGCAATTAGCAACAGCGGGGCAAAAGGCAGTTTAGAATCGGTAAGTTTTAGCTGCATGGCGGAGACTCCAAATAATTGATGAGAGTGGTTCTCACAAGAATGATGTAGATTTGTTAAGCAATTTTTACAATTATATATTATTGATGTTGGGTTAAGTACGATCGCACAAATCTCGGCCATGAGGAACAGGCTTTCGGGCCTGTTCCACAAAATCAAGGTGGAACAGGCCGGAAAGCCTGTTGCGAACAATCTGGAACGGGCAAGATGCCCGTTCCACAATCAAGCAATTTCTTGTGCAAGAGGCCGGAAAGCCTGTTGCGAACACAAGCACAACATCTACCCCGATGAATAAGGCACACTATAAGAAGTTAGCTACAAAATTTCGTAACATTGCCTGTACACTGCCCATGATTTGGCCATTCAAGCCCCGCTACCGCAAACAAATCGCCCGTATCGAAATCACCGGAGCCATTGCCGGAGAAACCCGCAAACGAGTCTTAGAAGCTCTCAAAACTGTTGAAGAACGCAAATTTCCCGCCTTGCTGCTGCGGATAGACAGCCCCGGCGGCACTGTCGGCGATTCCCAGGAAATTTACAGCGCGCTCAAACGTTTGCGCGAAAAAGTCAAAATTGTTGCCAGTTTCGGCAATATTTCAGCTTCTGGCGGAGTTTACATCGGCATGGGAGCCGAGCATATCGTTGCTAATCCCGGTACAATTACCGGCAGCATTGGCGTGATTATCCGGGGCAACAATCTAGAACGGCTGTTAGAAAAAGTAGGCGTTTCTTTTCAGGTGATTAAATCGGGGCCGTATAAAGATATCTTGGCATTCGATCGAGAATTGACCGATCCCGAACAGCAAATTCTGCAAGACTTGATCGATACCAGCTACCAGCAATTCGTGGAAACCGTTGCTGAAGCCCGGAAATTGGCAGTTGAAAACGTGAAAACTTTTGCCGACGGCCGCGTTTTTACCGGCCAGCAAGCCTTAGAATTGGGTTTGGTCGATCGACTGGGAACAGAAGAGGACGCCCGCCGCCTTGTCGCCGAACTCGCAGGCCTCGACCCGGAAAAAACCGAGTGCTGCACGCTAGAAAAACCAAAACCTTTCCTAAATCGCGTCTTGGGGAGTAGTCTGGATATATCCGGGCTTTCAGCTTACAATAATGTGCTGGAATTCGAGCTTTCTACTAGCGGTTTGCCGCTGTGGATGTATCGCCCGTGATTAAATAGTCAAATAGTCCTTAGCCCCTAGTCCTTAGTCAGCATTCCTTAGTCAGCAGTTAGCAAATAACAAGTCAAGATTGCTGACTGCTGACTTCTAACAGGTAATAGCTCACAACTAACTAATAACTAATGACTGATGACTAATGACCAACGAATAATCATAAAAAATGGAGAATATTGGCGTGGAGTGGCAAGTGCGGGCGATTCGCGGGGCAACAACTGCCAGCGATAATTCAGTGGAAGCAATTCGAGAAGCAGTGAGAGAACTGTTAGATGAATTAGAAACTAGAAATGATTTAAATCCACAATTAATTATTAGTGCTACGTTTTCTGTCACTCGCGATTTGGATGCTGTCTTTCCGGCCGCGATCGCCCGCGAACGTCCCCACTGGTGTAATGTTCCTTTGTTGGATGTGCAGCAAATGCACGTTGAGGGTTCTTTGCAACGCTGCATTCGGTTTTTAATTCACGTCAATTGGCCGGCACATACTGAAATTTATCATCCTTATTTGCGCGGAGCTCAAAATTTGCGGCCCGATTGGAATTTAGCGGTTGCGGTGGCTGGGGAAAAATCATAGCTTCACTTTGGGCTTGATTTAAAAGTTAACTCACCATTACAGGTGGGTTTATTTTTTACGGGATTTGACACATTACAAAACCTGCCCTGCGGATATATGGTTAAAAGCTTTTATTATAAAAAAACCCGGATTCTCAAAGAAACCGGGTTTTTTGTCAATCAGACGCTTTCTTGTGATGCAGCCTAATCCCTAAAAAAATGTCATATATAAAACTCCAAAAGTCCTTTTTCCTTTCCAATATTCCCAAAGTTTGAGGAGAACCTTTCTCATCCAACAGCGGCTTCACAGCCTCGTAAGCAGGCTTGTAATTGTACCAAGGAATCGAAGGCCACAAGTGATGAATCAGATGATAATTCTGCCCCAAAATCAAGATATTTAGAATAGGGCTAGGATATACTCTGGCATTTTTCCAGCGATCGCGCTCGTGAAATGGACGGTGCGGTAAATAATCAAAAAATAACCCCAACGCCAACCCCACCACCAAAGCAGGAGAAAACCAAAAGTTCATCACGTAACCTAGTTGGTCGTATTGAATGGAGATATACACCACAGCTACGACAAACAAACGGCTGAAAAACCATTCCCAAAGTTCATTTTTTCGCCACAGTTTGCGCTTAAAAAAGAATATCTCGTGGTAAAAAAACCTCGCAGCAATCAACCACAGAGGCCCGCCGGTCGAAACATAATGATCTGGATCGTTATCGGGATCGTTAACGTGGGCGTGATGCTGGATATGTACCCGCGTAAACACGGGAAATGCAAAACCCAACATCAGCGCACTACCGTGTCCCAAAATAGCGTTAATTGTGCGATCGCGGTGCGCTGCATTGTGAGACGCATCGTGAATCACTGTTCCCGCCATATGCAAAGCCAACACGTTCAATGAAAAACAGCACCATTGGGGCCATTCCCAAAACCAGAAACCCCAGTAAGAAATCACGACAATCACCACTGCACTCAAAAACAGCAGCAGTGTCGGATTGAAGTCACCGGGAGGACTCAGAAACTCTTTAGGCACGGTCAGCGGCCGTCCTGCCTCCGACATCTTTGTTAGCACTCCTTAATATTTCACACTTGCGTAGTATAAGATACAAGCCTCTAAATAGTAAAGTTTTATGAAATCACTGTATCTAATCTCGATCGCCCGTCGTCTGCACAACAATCAAACTATTGTTGTTTTGCAAGCATACCGATGTTAGATTCGCACAACGCTCTTGGGAAACCCGCAACAAAATGGGTATATCTGTATATTTGTCAAGCCTTGGAGCGAAAGTTATTTTTAAGAAAAGGCGCTCCAAAAGAAAAGATTATCGATCGGTAATAAAGTCAGATATTCTAGAGAATGGTCAATGCCCGCTGTTTTGACGATCGAGAAAATTTTAAGAACTAAGACGTGCGTCATTGCTTGTAGTGAAAGATGAAACGTTAGCCGAAAATTAAACAATAAATCCTCCAGCCACCCCATCTCAATTCATGCAACTGCCAAAAGCCCTACGCCGGACTAAAATCGTCGCCACCATTGGCCCTGCCACTTCGGACCCACAAGTGCTGCGCAACCTCATAGAAGCTGGTGCCACAACTTTGCGACTCAACTTTTCTCACGGAACAGAAGAAGACCACCAACGCAGCATTCGGTTAATCCGGCAAACATCCTTTGAACTTAACCAGCCGGTGGCTATCCTTCAAGACCTCCAAGGCCCGAAAATTCGTTTGGGCCGCTTTGAAACAGGGTCTATTGTTGTCAAAAACGGCGACCCTTTCATTCTCACCAGCCGCCCGGTTCCAGGCACCGAGCTAATTTCCTCCGTCACCTACGAACCCCTAGCAGAGGAAGTTCCAGAGGGCTCAATGATTCTGCTCGACGACGGGAAAGTAGAAATGCGCGTCGAAAAAGTAGACCGCGGGGCGCGGGAACTGTACTGCCGCGTCGTCGTCGGCGGGCCGCTTTCCAACAACAAAGGCGTGAATTTTCCGGGAGTTTACCTGTCAATTAAAGCGCTGACTGATAAAGACCGCAAAGATTTAATGTTCGGCCTCGACCAAGGTGTCGATTGGGTGGCCCTGAGCTTCGTGCGCAATCCCCAGGATATGCTCGAAATTAAAGAACTGATAGCCAGTGCGGGCAAGCAAGTACCGGTGATTGCCAAGATCGAAAAGCACGAGGCGATCGAACAAATGGAATCAATCCTGGCCCTGTGCAACGGCGTGATGGTCGCCCGCGGCGATTTGGGAGTGGAACTGCCCGCCGAAGACGTGCCGCTTTTGCAAAAGCGCTTGATTGCTACTTCTAACCGCATGGGAATTCCGGTAATTACCGCTACCCAGATGCTCGACAGCATGGTAGGTAATCCTCGTCCCACCCGTGCCGAAATTTCCGACGTGGCCAACGCGATTCTCGACGGAACTGATGCGGTGATGCTATCGAATGAAACGGCTGTAGGCAAGTTCCCTGTCGAAGCGGTAGCGACGATGGCGAGAATTGCGGTGCGGATGGAGAGGGAAGGAATTAGCGGCAATATTAGGAATGTAGAAGATATCGGTCGATCGATCCCCAACGGCATCAGTCAAGCAGTCAGCCAAATCTCCGAACAGTTGAACGCGGCCGCCATCATGACGCTGACCAAAACCGGCGCTACAGCCCGCAATGTCTCGAAATTCCGACCGAAAACTCCGATTTTGGCAGTTACTCCTCACGTAGACGTAGCCCGACAACTGCAACTGGTATGGGGAGTCAAACCCTTGCTGGTGCTGGATTTGCCCTCCACCGGCCAGACTTTTCAATCTGCGATGACTGTCGCCCAGGAAAAAGAGTTACTGTGCGACGGAGATTTAGTGGTGATGACCGCCGGTACTCTGCAAGGGGTTGCCGGATCGACAGATTTGATTAAAGTTGAGGTAGTGACAGCGGTTTTAGGCAAAGGCACCGGTGTCGGTTTGGGATCGGTGAGCGGCATGGCCAGGGTTGCTCGCACTGCTGCAGATGTAGGCAATTTCCACGCTGGAGAAATTTTGGTAGTAGAGCACACCAGCGTCGCTTTTGTGGACATGATTCGGAAAGCCGCAGGTGTGGTGACGGAGGAGGATAGTTTGACTTCTCACGCCGCGATTATCGGATTTCCGTTGTGCGTGCCGGTGATGGAGGTCGTTAAGAATTCCACGCGCTTAATTCGGGACGGAACTAAGCTGACGCAGGAT
>JAICRN010000271.1 GCA_025937335.1 Microcoleus sp. TY_ISSM_2_bin.22 | reverse complement strand
TCCGCAAAAAGCCGCTCATTTGTAACATTTCCGTCTGGTTTTACATCAAAAACGGCAATGTATCCCGCTTCCGAATTGTTGACATAAAGTTTTTGCTCGTCTGGTGAAAAGGCGATGCCGTTCGGTAGCACCAAATCCTTAACCAGCAGAGTTAATTTTCCGTCTGGTGCCAGCCTGTAAACACCGTAAAAACCCAATTCTTCCTGGTCTTTACTAACACCGTAGGACGGATCGGTAAAATAAATGCTGCCGTCTGATTTAACAACCAAATCGTTCGGACTGTTGAGCCGCTTGCCCTCGTATCTATCCGCCAATGTGATAACTTTGCCGTCCTTTTCTGTGCGGGATACGCGGCGATTTTCGTGTTCGGCAGTAAGTAAGCGGTTTTCTTTGTCTAAAGTATTCCCGTTGGCTTTTCCCGAAGGGCGGCGAAATACCTCAACTTGCTGATTTGAGGCGAATTTATAGATAATATTGGCGGGAATATCGCTGAACAGCAAAAAGCCGTCAGGATGCCAAATCGGGCCTTCTATAAATTGGAAGTCGCCAGCTAGTTTTTCTAATTTTGCGCTGTCATCTAGAATACTTTGCATGGTATTTTGTTGGTCCTGGTTGTCCGTTTTGGCGGCTAACTTTGTCAATCCCGATGTTGATTTGTTGGTAGAGTTGCTGTCAGGGAAAAGTTTTAACAGAGAATTTTGGAAAAACCTGTTGCTGAATGCTAGACTCAAAACTATAAACAAGAGGCTGATTGTAGCTATTTTGGCGGTCATGTTTGCCTTGTTAATTGCATTGATTGATAGCGGTAGTGAAATATATCGTACCGCACCTATCTTACATTTATATGAAGAATACAAAAGTGTGGGTAGTTCAAACAGACCGCCGCACGGATAACATAGTAATGTCATTTCAACAGTTCGCGATCGCACGCTACCCAAAAAAACCCGGTTTCTCACTGTCGCGATCGAGCGTATACGACCAAATTAGGTGCAGAAACGGGGTTTTTGCGATCGCGAACTGTTCGATTAGCGATCGCCACCTGCGGACATTCCTGAAGTTGACACCCCGGAGGATGGATTAAAATCACAAATAATATCCAGCTATATGCTTTCTACCTTAGATATCAAACTACTAGGCGGATTCTGCCTTTCCTGTGCAGACAAGCCCGTCGGTGTCACCGCAGAGCGCCCGCAAGCTTTGTTGGCTTACCTGGTACTGCACCGCGATATCCCGCAAACCCGGCAGCGGCTTGCCTTTCAATTCTGGGCAGATTCAACGGATGCCCAAGCTCGCACCAACTTGCGCCGGGAATTACATCACCTGCGTCAGGGACTCCCCGATGCCGATCGCTACCTGCTGGCAGATGCCAAAACCCTGCAATGGAATCCCCATGCGCCTTTCGTGCTGGATGTGGCTGAGTTTGAACGGGCATTCGCCGCAGCAGAAGCAGCGGAACGAGCCGCAGATGTTAACAGTGCCAGAACAGCCTGGGAGCAAGCGATCGCGCTTTACGGCGGTGATTTGCTGCCGAGTTGTGAGGATGAGTGGATTTTTCCAGAACGCGAACACCTGCGACAGAAATTGCTTCATGCGCTCGAATCTCTGACTCGCCTGTCGGAAGCTCAGGGCGATTATCGGGCTGCAATCCGCTCTGCACAGCGCTTACTGGAGATCGATCCGTTGCACGAAACCAGCTACGCAGCTTTGATGCGATCGCACCATTTGAACGGCGATCGCGCCAATGCACTCCAAGTCTACCACCGCTGCATGACTTTGCTGCGCGAGGAACTAGGAGTTGACCCTAGTGCGATCGTTCGCAAGCTCTACGAGCAACTGTTGCTGGAAGACGAAGCGCCCGAAACTCAACCCTCGTCTCACTCCGCCGGGCCACCCCAAACGAATTTGTTTCCCTCACCTTTGGCTTTGTCGCCTCTAGTGGGACGCGATCGCGAATGGGCATCGATTCAGCAGTGGGCAAAGCCGATACTGCTTGCGAACGGCGGCGCGAACGCTAACGCTGAGGCATCGCCAGTGCTCTTGCTCGCGGGCGAACCCGGAATCGGCAAAACTCGCTTGCTTGAAGAGCTGCGAGCCACGGCACAGGCGGCTCAAGTGCTGTGGGGACGCGGATTTGCCGCCGAGATGGTGCGACCCTACGGTATCTGGATTGATGCTTTGCGATCGATCCCGATGCCCTCCACAGGCAACATTCCGCCGGAGCTAGGTTTCTTGCTCCCAGAGCTGGCTCAACCTGGGAAAGCTCTGCCCGATATGCCTCCGGCACGCTTGCCCGATCGCAGTCATCTGTTTGATGCGGTGGTACAATTGCTGGCTCAATCTGCCAGTGAGGGTGGGTTAATCGTCATTCTGGATGACATTCAGTGGATCGACGAAGCCTCATCGGCATTGCTGCACTACGCCATCCGCTTGCTGAGTCATAAACCGGTTTTATTCGCCTGCACCGGGCGTTCCAGGGAACTAGAGGAGAATCCGGGCATCTCGCGGGTGGTGCAGGCACTCAGACGAGAACGACGGCTGCTAACGCTGGAATTGCATCCTTTCGACCGACAACAAACGGCTGAATTGATTCGCAGACAGCAAGCGGTTAATCCGTTAGAGCTATCTCCAGAAGCGGTGGAGCGCGTATTTATCGATAGTGGGGGGAATCCCCTGTTTGCGCTGGAAGTTGCCCGGGCATTGTCCCAGGATCGGTCTACTCATGCTGATAATTTAGAGGCTTTGATCCGCGATCGCCTCCACCAGTTGGACGACACGGCTCGCGAATTTTTGCCTTGGGCCGCTGCATTGGGGCGGAGCTTTAAACCGACAGCGGTGGCTCATGTGGCAGACTATCCGCTGCCGAAATTGCTGATGGCGATCGAACAGCTCGAACAACAAACCATTATCCGTCCCAGCGCCTCTGTCGGTGACGAAATGGGCTATGACTTTGCTCACGATATTGTGCGTCAGACTGTCTACCGGCAGTTGTCACAACCGCGCCGCCATTTGATCCATTTGCAAATTGCTCACAAGTTGCATCAACTCTCCACCCCAGACGGCGCCTGGGCTGGCGATATTGCCCGTCACGCAGCGCTGGGGGGCGATCGAGAATTAGCAGCGTCTAGCGCCTTGTCAGCCGCCGAACGCTGCTTGAAATTGTTTGCCTACACGGAAGCGTCCGACCTAGCTCAGCTTGGGATTGAGCAGTGTCAGGGACTTGACGATCGCACTCGCATTCAATTGCATTTAAAATTGCTGCGGGTGTGTGCGATCGCAGGCGTTACGGGCGATCGAGTTTCTCAACTCGACAGCGAGGTGCACCGCTTAATCGATGAAGCAAATGCTCTCGGTTTAGAAGAAGCAGAAGCCACGGGACTTGAGGCATTGGTGATCCTGCATTTCGATCGCAGCAACTTCGCTAACGTTCACCAACACTCGCTGCGGGCAGCAGAGGTCAGTCGGGCATCCAGTCCAGCTACGGCCGTGCGATTGCTGGTATATAGCGGGTCTTGCTTGGCTGAAATTGGACGGGAAATGACGCGGGCAGAAGCTTTGTTGCTGGAGGCACAGTCCCTGGCGGCGAGAGTTGGCGCTCAAAACATCGGAATTGCCCAAGGGTTGGGGGCTGTAGGGCGCCATCACGGGAACTATGCGGAAGCGCGAATTTTGTTGCAACAGGCGTGGCGATTGGCTGCGGCCCAGCAGGATCGCTGGTGCGAGTGTTATAACCTCAGCTATTTGGCGATGACGGAACTGGAAGCGGGCGATCCGGCGGCGGCCTTGCCTTATTGTCAGGAAATGGCGATCGTCGCAGCCAAAATTAAAGGCGAAGGCAGTGAAGGTGCGATCGCCCAGGCACTTTTAGCTTTAGCAAACTATCAGCTTCAGCAAACTGGAGCTGATGCTGCTTTGGAGCGGGCGATCGCGACTTTGCAACAGGTGGATGCCAAACGGATGCTGTCTTACGTGCTGATTGGGGCGGCTCAAGTGGATTTAGAGCGCGATCGGCCTCTTTTGGCAACAGCCCGCGCCGAAGCTGCTTTAGAAGCTGCTCAGACGGTCGATCATCCCAGCGAGATTGCTCTGGCTTGGGCGATTTTGATTGAGGGTGCTTTAGCTTTGGGCGATCGAGAACGGGCGACTGCGCGGTTTGAATCCCTGCGCGATCGCATCGATCGCGCTGCGCTGAGTTTCCGCGCCCGCACTGCTGTCGATCGGGCGATCGAACAGATTAGTCATTAGTTATTAGTCATTAGTCATTAGTTGTAGCGAACTCCAATTAGGGATGGTGTTCATCACAGGGAACTTTACTTTACTTCATATCGCATATCTAATTTTTTAAACTCTTCCGCTTGTTTGATAATTGCTTCATATTCCTCTTTTTTGCTAAATTATGCAAAACCTTTAGTATTACTGTAATTATTGGTAGACCGCTATGTTTAAAATGAATCGCCGTCAATTTCTATTAAGTAGCGCTGTAACGTTTGGTGCGGTAATAGCCCATGCTCAAGTTAAAGCCCAAAACTCCCGAACTCCAGGAGCATTAGAGAAAGGACTATCCTCTCAGAAAGCGATCGTCGTCGTTGGAGCCGGGTTGTCTGGTTTGGTTGCCGCTTACGAGTTAGCAGCAGCAGGACATACAGTAACAGTTTTAGAAGCCCGCGAGCGAGTAGGAGGGAGAGTTTTGACCTTGCGAGGCAATTTTAGTGATAATCATTTTGTAGAAGCGGGAGCAGCCAGAATTCCGTCTAATCACGATTTAACACTTGGCTATGCTCAACATTTTGGCTTGACTATCAAGCGTTTTTTACCACCAGATGGGCTTTACATTTCTGTGAAAAATGGGCAACGTATTCTGATTCCTGCTGATGATTTAGCTAAAATTATACCGGGAGGAGACATATCAAAAGTTGTTAAAATTGCTCAAGGTTCAGATCGATTGCCGCAAGCCTTTGCTACCGCTCTAGTTGATAAAATTCATCTAGGATCTGCGGTTACTCGCATTGAACAAACTTCTTCAGGGGTTCAAGTCTTGTGCCAATCAGGACAGCAATACACTGGAGACTGCGTAGTATGTACTGTTCCCTTGCCAGTCTTGGGACAGATCAATTTTCAGCCTCCACTATCACCTCAAAAACAGCTTGCTATCGCTGGGGGTTATAACTATCGCGCAGCGACACGAATGTTTGTTGAATTCTCCGAAAGATTCTGGGAAAAAGAAGGGTTGAATGGTTGGGGGTTGTTTGACGATCGTCCTGAAGAACTGTGGCAACCCAGTTGGGATTTTCCTGGAAAAACAGGTATTTTGGAAGCTTATTTGAAAGGGGAAAATGCCCTTGCTATGGATGCCCTCGCCCCAGAGCAACAATTGCCTCAATTATTACAGCGATGGGAAAAAATTCTCCCTGGTGTAAGTGCTTATCAGGGCAAGATGACCAGTTATTCTTGGGCTAAAGACCCTTGGTCGAGGTCAGGTTGGGCATACCCGACTGAAGACCAAGAAAAAAGGTTGTTTGATGAACTTGGAAAGTCGGAAGGTAAAGTCTATTTTGCTGGAGAACACACTTCTACTACGAGGGGATGGATGCAGGGCGCATTAGCATCTGGATTGAGGACTGCTAAAGAGATCCATCAGGCAAGAACTTAATTTTATGATATTTTTGTGCGATCGCACTATCATTTACAGATGGGCTGAGAATGCCAGCGTAGATCAGACTTTACCCACGTTTATGCTGGGGGGTGACAACTCGCTCACTTTGTCCACTGCGAGGCGCTGAAAAAATTGGGGTGAGAGTGGGGAAAATCATCAATCGCTACAATTAGTCCTGAGTCATTAGTTACCAGTCAACAGTCATTACTAATTAAGAGGAAGTAATTATGTCTCTCATCAAAGTTGAAACAACGACCGATCGACCAATAACCGCAGAAATGTTAGCTGATACGCGAGTTTTGGATTGTCTTGGGGCAAGAAACGGCAAATGGCGCTACTCTTTACTATCAGCCGATCGCGATCGCATGATTTGCACCTTTGAGGCACCAGATGCAGAGTCTGTGCGACAAGCTTATCGCCAAGCCGATGTTGGGTTTAGCAAGGTTTGGACAGCCCAAGTTATTGAACCTGAAGGTGTGCCACCTGTATGGAACGAACCAATCCTCAAGGTGTGGGAGGGAAGCTATCCGAATGGCTTTACCGATGAAGAGTGGAACGAAGCCAATCGATTAATTTTAGCGTGCTATGAGGAACGGGGTATTGAATGGGTGCGTTCCTCTGCGTCGCTGGATAAAACTCGCGTGGTGTGCGAACTGAACGCGCCCGATGCCGAAGTGATTCGAGAAGCCCACGGTAAAGCTGGAATTCCCTTCGATCGCGTTTGGTGTGCGGAAGTTCTCAAACCTTGAATTCGCGCGGACGATCGCGCTTGAATGCTTTGGGAACGCTTCGAGAACGCTTTCGGAACGGTTTCGGAACGCTCGCCTCGTTAGATTGATATCAAGTTAAGCAAACAACCAGCAAATTAACTAATCCCTTTACACTTTAAGGAAAAACAAAATGGCTGAATTTAACTTTGGTACCTTGATCCGCGATGCTAATCCCGCAGGCAAGCGTGAATTTGTTGGCAATACCGATATTAAAGATACCTACAGTTTTCGTGTGGAGAACGATAACAATATCAACATCGCCCTGACGAATATGACTGCTAATGCCGATGTTCGATTGTTCCGAGACTTCAACGGCAATGGTATACGCGATACCAACGATTCAGAGATTTCAACATCATCAATTCGTTTTGGCAACCAACCTGAGTCAATTAACGTATCATCTGGCCTTAACAACGTTGATGCAGGCAGCTACCTAATTGAAGTCAATCGAGTTGGTACTGTTAATACCGAATACGATTTGAGAGTATCAACCAATGCTATTAGCAAACCCAGCAATCTAGTCACAGCGGAAACAGAGGTGGGAACCCTGACTGCTTCCCGCACCTTCAACGAAGCGATCGTTAATTCTGATACCTCTGATAGCTACCATTTTGCTGTCAACTCAAGCCGCAATTTCCGCTTTGATCTCAGCGGTTTAAGTGGCGATATGGATATACGGCTGATTAACGATCGCAATAACGATTCAGTGGTAGATGCAAGTGAAGTCATTGTAAGTTCAACTGCCGCTGGCACCCGGCCTGAGTCAATTACTCAGTTCTTGACTCCAGGTAGCACCTACTATCTCCAAGTTTATCAACACAGTGGCGTTAGCAGCTACAACCTGAACATGACTCCTGTCTAGCAGCTAGAGTCAACCGGATGGACAACCGGGTTGCTGGAGAAATCCTTGGATCTTAACTCTCAAACCCGGTTTCTACTCGTTCCCAGGCTCTGCCTGGTAACGCAGATCCAGAGGCTCTGCCTCCAATTTTCTTTTCGCAAACGAGGCTCTTCCTCTAGACATTGTCTCCCAGGTTCTGCCTGGGAACCAGTTAATCCGTTAAATCCGTTACAGAATCCGTTGCCGAACTTCCTTCTGCTATATGAACGCAGTTTTACAAATAGGAAATCGCACAATTAATGGGGAGGGAATTA
>JAICRN010000659.1 GCA_025937335.1 Microcoleus sp. TY_ISSM_2_bin.22 | reverse complement strand
TTCGCGGATGGCTTTTTCTGCCTGTTTGCCTTCGCTGATATCTTCTGCAATGCCAACGATGCGGTAAACTTGACCAGCTTGATTTCTAATCGGAAAAGCCCGATCGCGAATCCAGCGAATTTCGCCGTCCGGCCTGACAATTCGATATTCGGTCTCGTCTTCAAACTCAATTTGTTTAGTGAAGGTAGCAAGAACGCGCTCGCGATCTTCTGGATGGAGGGACTCGGCAAAAAAGCGCCCGTAAGCATACAAATCAGCGCAGCTTCTGCCCCAAATTTTTTCGTAACCCGGACTGATATAAATAATTTCCTGGGGTTGAAGGTCTACCATCCAAAACACGCTTTTAATATTTTCTGCTAGCTGTCGGAACCTCTCTTCGCTTTCTTTGAGTGCTGCTTCTGTTTTTTTGCGCTCGCTAATATCGCGCTGCACGCCAAAATACCCGACGATTCTGCTGTGGAAATCGTAAATGCAAATATAGTCGCATTCGACCCAAATTAGAGTCCCGTCAAACTTGCGATTGTCATTTTCAACGTGAATTCTGCCAGCATCAAAAAATTCCCTGATTATCTCTCTACCGCCAGTCAAGTTGTGCGATAAAAAAGAGTAAAGCGTCCTGCCAATAAACTCTTCCCTAGTACCTCCGTATTGAGCTATCAAAGCATCGTTTGCCTTCGTTACTCGTCCGTTAGCAAATACGTAATCCAAGACTTTTTCTTTGTCAACTGTATCGTCCCAGTACACGGGTTCGTCCAGCATGATAAAGAAAAAGCCATCTAAAGATTGAGAGAAAAACAATTCTAGCTGTTCCTGGCTTTCCCGCAGAGCTTCTTCGGCGCGCCAGCGATAGAGAATTTCTTCCTGCAATTGATTGTTGGCTTTTTTCAAGTCTTCAGTGCGCTTTTGATATTTAATTTCTAGCTGATTTGTGAGTTCTTCCAGGGCTATTTCTGCCTGTTTTTTTTCGGTAATATCTTGAGTAACCACCATGCCTGCAAAAATTTCTTCCCGGTCGTTTTTGACGGGGGCAACTGTTATTAAATAAACGCGACCGCCGTATTTATATTCAAAAGTATTCTCTTTTCCTGCCAAAGCCGCGCGATATTTAGTCTCAAAAAGTGGCAAATCTTCTGGTGGCGATACTTCCCACAATGTTTTGCCTTCCAACTGTTTTTTGGACAAACCAACTGCTGCCAACCCTTGACCGTCAACCAGAGTATAGCGCAAATCCCGATCGAACAAAAACACCGAGCCATTCGGATAATGTTTGATGAGAGTTCGGTACATTTCCTGGCTTTTTTCCAGAGATGCGATTAACCGAATGCGATCGTCCTGGGTGATATCAAATTCTGTAGTAGAACTCGAAAAGCTAGCATTTTCGACTGCTTTGACTTGTGCTTCTAATTTCTGGCACAATTCTCTCTGCTGCTGCAAATCCTCTTCTAGTTGCCGAATTTTTGCTTTTTGCTCTGCTACTAATGCTTCGCAGGTTTCGAGAGGTCGATCGAGCTCTGTGGGATCGATACACATACTGACTCTTGGTTTTGCAGTTGCGGACTTGAGCTGTTTCAAGCCAATACTAACAAAGCTCAAGCCTACACTGCCAACTTAATTAGTCAGAATTAGTCAGAATCTTTCCTGACTTCTTCCTTTCTTCGTTCATTTAGGAACTCCAGCCGTCAAAACTTCTTGACAGTCAACTGTCACCAAAACATCATCTTCAATTCTCACGCCAATACCGCGCCATTTTTCAGGAACTTCCGGCTGTCCTTCAACGGGTTTAATATAAGGAGAAATATAAATCCCCGGTTCCACCGTCAGCACTTGTCCGGCCTGCAAAACTTGCGGATTTTCGCCGTACTGATAAACGCCGACATCGTGCACGTCCAATCCCAGCCAATGACCGGTGCGGTGCATATAAAATGGCTTGTATTTCTCCTCTTTAATTATCTCTTCAATGTCGCCCACCAAAAGTTTTAAATCCATTAAACCTTCCACCAAAACGCGCACGGCTGTTTCGTGAATTTTGCTGTAAGGATTTCCCGGATATACTTGACTAATTGCCTGCAATTGTGCCTGCAAAACTAAGTCGTAAATTATCTTTTGTTCGGCTGTAAATTTGCCGCTGACGGGAAACGTGCGAGTAATATCGGCGTTGTAGTAGCCGCAAGCACAACCGGCATCTATTAGCAACAAATCATTTTCCTGCATTTGCCGGTTGTTTTCGATGTAGTGGAGAACGCAGGAATTGTCACCAGATGCAACAATTGAAGGATAAGCGGGAGTGCAGCCATTTAAGCCAAAAGTATGTTCGATTTCAGCTTGAATTTCGTATTCGTACCTGCCAGGTTTTGCGAATTCTTGGGCGCGGTTGTGCGCTGCAACTGAGATATTAGCGGCTTTTCGCATTAATGCTAATTCAGTTTCGCTTTTCACCAGCCGCATCGGATGTAAAATGATGTTGGAATCTTCTATAGCTGTCGGGCCCGTGCCGCGTTTCGGGTAGGTTGCCATCAAGCGCTGCCAGTGATTGAGGACTGCTTGGTCAAAAGCACGATCGCGTCCGAAGTGATAGTATATGCGATCGGCCTTTTCTAAATATTTCGGCAGTTTTTCTGCAAGTTCGGCGATGGGGAAAGCTTCATCCGCGCCGTACAATTCCTTAGCGCCTTCTACTCCGGCGCGATAACCGTGCCAAGTTTCTTTTTCCAAATCTTTTGGCTGCACGAACAAGATAAATTTGTGTTCTTCGTGGTGCGGCGCGAGCACTGCTACCGCCGAAGCTTCATTGAAACCAGTTAAGTAGAAAAAATCGCTATCTTGTCGGTATGCGTATTCTACATCGTTGTGCATGACGGCAGCGGGCGCGCTGCGAAATATCGCCGTTCCGCTGCCGATTTTTGCCATTAGTTGTTCGCGTCTTTGCCGGTATTCGGTGGGGTCTATCATTCGATTTTAGATTTTAGATTTTAGATTTTAGATTGAGTGTAATATTAACACTCGGCGGTTTCAAGCGCTGCTTGTCTGACTTGCACTCGCAAGGGGCAAGGGTTGAAGATATAGGTGCTCTGTTTTTTTTCGGGGTCTACTTATTTATTCTCTTGTTCTGCGATCGCCAATTAACAAGTCATTCGATTTTAGATTTTAGATTTTAGATTTTAGATTGAGTGTAATATTAACACTCGGCGGTTTCAAGCGCTGCTTGTCTGACTTGCACTCGCAAGGGGCAAGGGTTGAAGATATAGG
>JAICRN010000261.1 GCA_025937335.1 Microcoleus sp. TY_ISSM_2_bin.22 | reverse complement strand
ATCACAAACCCGTCGCACTCGTAGACGACCAGCTCCGAGTGAGCGGCCAGAACGCTCTCAGCGCCCAGCAGACTAACGAAGCACAATTTAGGGTCAAAAACGAAAACGCTTTTAATATTAATTTGATTCAATTTAAGCGCGTTGAATATGTAGGTGAGTGTGCCGGTACTGTCATCTCCCCTGATTCGCAAAACGCTCGATTTGTCTCCAGCAAAACTCCCCCCGGCCCTAACAGAAGGGTGATGATTAAAAATGTAACTGATGGCATGGAAACTAACCCGTATCCCTACACAGACAGAGGTTACGACAAAGGTGAGTTTTCTGAGGATTTTGGATTTAAGTTGGGTAACAGTCACAAAACAAAAACTTTTTCGGTTTTAGAGGGAGAAAATAAGTTTATCTATGAAATTAAAGAAAATAATCAAGTTATAGACCAGGGTGCGCTTACCGCTGAAGTGTCTGTACAAAATTTGGGTGTTTTTCCCCGTCAGCAAATTTGCGAGAGCAAGTTAGAATGTCAAAATACTTTTAATTGTCGCGACAGGAAAGGCAGAAAAAGACGTTGCAGACGACGAGAGTGTTTTCCTATTCAAAAGTGTCGCTGTCCGTAACTACTTCCTGCCCTAAAATTATTTTCTTTTATTAACTCCAGAAGAGACAGATGAATAACCAACCAGAAAAAAGATAAGTTATTTTCAAGTTAAGAAGGGCAACCGCGGGCGATTGCCCCTCCAAGAAAATTGTTACTTCAAGTAATGGGGTGAAAGTAAAATGCTGTTCCCAACACGATATATGTGGCTAAAAGCAGCACTCCTTCGAGCCAATTAGAGCGCCCGTCGATACTGATTAGGTTGGCAATTGTCACTGCGATGGCAACTGCAACTACTTCAAACGGATTGAAGTTTAAATCCATCGGCTGATGAATCACTAATCCGATAATCACCAACACCGGCGCTACCAGCAAAGCAACTAGCAAACTAGAACCCATCGCGACAGAAACTGACAAATCCATATTGTTTTTCATCGCAACTCCCACCGCAGTTACATATTCGGCTGCGCCGCCAACAATCGGCAACAGAATTACCCCTGTAAACAGCGGCGTCAATCCCAATCCTTTGGTAGTTTCTTCCACAACACCAACGAAAATTTCTGATTCAAAAGCAACGGCAACAGTTGAAGCAACTAGCACCCCTAGCCACAGCCACAAATTAGGTTTGTGGGTAGTAGATTCCTCTTTTGTGTTTTGAGGATTTTCTGACTCTAGTTCTAGTAAGCTGACTTCGTAAAGATAGCTGTGAGTTTTTAATGAAAATAGGAGAGTTAGAGCGTAAACTGCAATTAGGACGATCGCAGTTATTAAGGAAAGATTCTGAATGGCTGCGGGTTCAACTCCATTGGAGGTATAAATTACCATTGTCGGCAGCAGAATTGCAATTACTGCTAGAGTCATTGTGGAACCGTTCACCCGCGCGATAATCGGTTTAAATTCTTGTTCTTTGTAGCGGATTCCTCCTAGCAGCATGGAAAATCCCATCACTAAAAGCAAGTTGCTGATTATTGTGCCGGTTATGCTGGCTTTCACAATGTCAATTAAGCCGGCTTTCAAGGCAACTATGGCAATAATTAATTCCGTAGCGTTGCCGAAGACTGCATTTAATAAGCCGCCTATAGAGGGGCCTGTAACGATCGCCACTTCTTCTGTTGCTGTGCTCAACCAAATCGCCAGAGGTATAATGCCTAAAGCGGATGTGATGAAAACTGCGAGGGAACCCCAGTGCAAATACTCAGCGGCGATGGAAATGGGGATGAAAATTAATAGCGCTATGGAAAGAATCTTTTTGATTGACATAACAACTCGGATGGTGTATGGAACAGTGATGTCTAGTTGCCCGGGCGATCGTCAAGTTGATTTTACATGATTCAACGATCCTTTGACTCACCCAAATACGCATACCAACCCCGAACTTAAGTTGTGGAGAGCAATCGCGGTTTAGACAAAAATTCTAGCCCCAGCTAGCGGCTGTGGAGTCAATCTCAAATCTCAAATCTCAATTTGACTGACTGTTGTCTATCTGAGAAAAATTGCTCCGTCATTCCGAATCCTTAAAGATGTTTTATTCAAATCTAAATCATTTGTCTCGTCTAATCTTACCTCTACTGTTCCTTCGGCACCAGGTTTCAAATTGGGTTTCAAGAATGCGCCATCTTGTCGCCTAAATACAATTGAGGCTGGTAGTGTCAATGCTGGCAGCGCTACTGTTGAATTTTCCGCTAAACTCCGGCGGTTAGTCTGTCCAACTACCTGATAAAATAGTCGATCGTTGGTTTTATTAGTTAATAAAACATTGACTTTGCCATTGAGGGGAACCATCTTGCCGTCAGGAGCTCTTTCTGGTTCGTTAGTTTGGGCTATTTCGCCAGCAAAACTCGCATACTCGGTCAAAGGCAAAAAGCTGTTGCCTGCTACGGCTAAGCTGACAGCCAGTAGACTTGCCACCCAGGTTTTGTCGATCGCTAATTTGCACATTTTTTTATTGACTTTGGATCTAAAAATTCTAATAAGCGATTTTACCTGCTCCTGCGATGTTCTGACAAGTCGCCTAGGAAGTAAATCCGAGCTTTTCATACTGAGAGATTTACTGTGAAGATGGAAAGTGAATATAAGAGGAATTTATCAAGATAGGGCAAATATATGTTTCTGTCTGTAGGGTCAGTTATTGAAGAAAAGCAAGTTGATAAGTCCCCCCAATTAACTTTTGAATAGTACCGATTTTATCAAAGGGATTCTCATGTAATATCGTTTCCGGTAGCATCGGAAGGATTGAGGATACGGCGCCGTGCCGTCTCTCTACCCGATTAATTGTAGCGACACGGAGCACTAGCGGTGTCCTGACTGTGGTAATATTAATTTCGATGCTACCGGAGTTGATATAAAATACGAACTTTATAAAAGCAAATTAATAACCTTGGGAACAACAACAGTTTTATATATAATAAAAAATTGGTATTATTTAGTTTAAAAATTGCAGCGTTATCTAGCCGAACACAATCTTGAGTTATGAGTATTCCCCCATCTGACATTATCAGTGAAGGAAATACTGTCTCTGCCATTAGTTGAAGGGTTGATTAAAGAAGAACAAGCTCGGTTTCAGCAAAGGAATAAGGCGCGAGGAAGTTCGGCAAGGAAGCGGTCTACGGGACTGTCGCGGACGCAAAAACCCGGTCTCTGGAGGTAATTTGGTCACATAAGATCGAACGTGACAACCAGAAACCGGTTTTTTTTTCTAGTGTGTCCAAGACTGACGGGATTTAAAGGATTTAACGGATTGATGTTGAGGGAAGAAAGAAGATTTTCTCAGATTCCCCCTCTCCCACTCTCCCACTTTCCTCCTCCCGCAACAGCTATTCAACCCAACGCACCCGAACAAAATGAGCTTCGCGTCCCCAGAAGTCGTGACTTACAGAAATATCAACAATACTCAAATTAAACGGAATAGCAGTTGTGACGTACCGCTGAGCCAGAGATCCCACATCAGGAGCTAACTGAGCCGCCGCCGCCGCCGCTGCACCCAAACCTAAAAGTTGCAGAATCGGCCCCCGAGGCAGAGCTAAATTGATGCCAACAGCAAGTCCAGCCGTCAGCAACATTGCCACCGACAAATTCGTGCCGCAGCGGGGATGTACAGCTAAATCCCACTCTCCGCTGGCAATCCGATGCAAAGCCTCGCCCACTGCCTGACGCAACTGTGCAAGGTTAACGCGGCCGTAAAGATAAAATCCTTGGTCTGTGGACATCCCGCCCAATAACTCATTATCGGCTCTTGCGGCCGCCGCAGGGCCAGATTGGCTGAGTACCCAAACAGTAGCGTGTTCCAAAGCATGAACTTGGCGCAAAGTCAAGACTTCCTTCAAGCCGGGCACAAAATCGAGTTGTCGCAACAAATCAGCATCTTGAGTCGGCTGCGGGGCAAAGTCGAAGGGAAATTGGCTGGCTTGCCAAGAACTAGAAGCAGCATTTGTCGTCATCTCAAAACGCCTCCACTGATTTCAGATGTTAAATTTTCGACGCTAGATTCACGGTTGAACGCGCTTGCCTGCGCGAAACTCTCCGGAAAACCGTCTGCCTTTAGCATCTGTAATTACTCCTCTACCGTGAGGCAGTCCCTTGCGCAATTCGCCTTGGTAGCGAACGCCGTTTGGGAAGCTGCAACTACCTTTGCCGTCTAGCTGTTCGTTGAAAAACTGACCGTCGCAGCGCGTACCGTCACCGCGGGTGAACACTCCCCGACCAAACGGGTTGCCTGCGAAAAACTGTCCGGCGTAGCGATCGCCGCTAGCAAAGATAAATTGCCCTTGGCCGTGCGGCTGACTGCTAGCAGCCCCGCCCCCAGTTTGTTGAACAATTTCAAATGTTCCCCGGTAGCGATCGCCATTGGCAAAAATAGCTTCTCCCCTAACGATCAGACCGTTGCGGAACTCTCCCACCATGCGGTCATCGTTAGCGAACAGGAATACGCCTTGACCGTTGGGCACGCCGTTGCGAAACTGTCCTTCATAGCGATCGCCGTTGGAGTATACGTATATTCCTTGTCCCTGAGGTCTGCCGTTGACGAAATTTCCTTGATAATTGTCGCCATTCTGGTAGTTGCACTTGACTCGACCGTTGGGGGGAGAGCCTTCGCAAACGGGAGGGCGGTTTTGGGCGGAGTCTGGCGCATTCTGGGCCAATGACTGCTGACTGTTGGCTAGCAGTGAGAGGTATCCTACCCCCGAACTAAGCAACATCACTATACCGAATTTTTGAATTGAGCGAAGCATGACTGTTCTCAATTTTCGTTCCAAGGATTAAGGTAAATTTTTCATTAAACTGGGTTTTGGGCAACTCGGGGAGATTTTTCTCCCACAATTTTGGAAACCTCTACACCGTTTTCTTCTAAAATCACAACCGGATCTGCTCCTGATAGGAAATCAACCCGTTTGATCAGCACCTGCCCGCTGGCAATCCGCTGTCCTA
Organism: Microcoleus sp. TY_ISSM_2_bin.22; assembly: GCA_025937335.1. GTDB lineage: Bacteria > Cyanobacteriota > Cyanobacteriia > Cyanobacteriales > Microcoleaceae > Microcoleus. The sequence goes on along the minus strand of JAICRN010000261.1, from coordinate 2,738 downwards.
CTTTGATATATCGACTGGTTGGCTCGTTAGGTGCTTTCACAATTACCAGTATGTCATTACCAACTCTGACTACGCCACTAACTTCAACTCCTTTGGCATTGTCTGTCGAAGGCGGAGGCGGTGGGGCTGGCGGAGTCGGTGGGGGCGGTGGCGGGTTGGGGTCTTGCCAGGAGGGCGGCGGCGTTAATTCTGGCAGCTTGGGTAGACCGGGCAGTTCTCTGGTGGCGATGTTGGGAATTGTGGGAGGGCCTGGAGGGCGAGCCGCGATCGTTGGGGCTCGTCCCGGTGCTCCCGGTTGTCCCGGTGCTCCCGGTTGTCCCGGTGCTCCCGGGCGTCCCGGTGCTCCCGGTTGTCCCGGTGCTCCCGGGCGTCCCGGCGCTCCCGGGCGTCCCGGTGTTCCCGGGCGTCCCGGTGTTCCCGGGCGTCCCGGCGCTGTTTGGGTGCGTCCCGGCGCTGTTTGGGGGCGTGCGGTGGTGCCTCTTGGAAATGCCGGTATAGATGGTAGTCCGGGTATAGATGATGCGGGAGCTGCTGCTATATCTGGGGGGCCTGCAGGTCTAGCTCCCGGGCGTCCGGGACTCGCTGGCTGCCGTCCGGTGGTGCCTCTTGGGAAGCCCGGTAGGGAGGGCAGTCCAGGTATAGATGCAGGAGATCCTGCTATGTCTGGGGAGCCTGCCGGTCTAGCACCCGAGCCTGCCGGTCTAGCACCGGGGCGTCCGGGGGCTGTTTGGGGGCGTGTTGAAATTGGCGCTCTCCATTGAGGTATGGGGGTTAACGGCAGGTTGGGAAGACTGGACACCTCTACGGGGCTTTGGGTTTGGGGAAGTTGGGCAATTGCGCCGCCGCCCGCTGCGCTTGGGCGCTGTGCTGGCGTCCACTGAGGCGGGTTTCTCTCGTCTGGCAGCTTGGGCAAATTTGGCACTTGTCGGACTGGCAGCTTGGGAATCTCGTTGCCCTGTACGCCGCCGTCTGTTCTGAGCGGTTGAGGAGGAAGGATTGAGAAGGGATCGTTTGCTTGGCCGGGGATGGGGGTCTGTGGAATTGCCGTGCCGTTTAAGTCCGATGCTGTCTTTTTGGCCTGGATGTCTGCTTGAGCTTGTCTTGCGCGTTCGTCGGGGTTTGTGGGTCGGAGCAAGCCGGGGGGCTGGGCCGCTACTACAGGGGAGGGGAATGCCTGAGCTGCTGGGGTGGGACTGGCTGCGCCGCCGGGAGTTCCAGGAGGGTTGGCGGACGGTGACGGAGAAGCTGCACCGGGACTGAGAGTAGGACTAGGAGTGGGACTGGCCGTGTTGCCGCCCCCGTCGCCGCCGCATCCCCCGATCGAGAAAGCCAGCATTCCTATAGTTGCCAAATATAAAAGTTTACGCATTGCCATCGCCCCCAAACGCCTGACTTTTAAGTTATCCAAATGGCAAGTGCAGTTGCTGCCATTTGCCGCTTTTAAGTTTACCTGTGTTTGATGGTATGCGATCGCTTTTAAATTGCCAAGTTTTCCTGATGATTTGATGTTGGAGCGGGCGATCGGTTTTCGGGAGCCGGTTAGGATATCAATGGTGGTGGTTCGAGATATTGAATCAATCAAGGCATTCATATCATGGCAAAAATGATTCTCAAGCGGATTTGGCGATCGGGCATTGTTTCTGCGGCCGTTTTGGCTGCTGTTGGCTCGGTAGGGGGCGGCGAGGTACATTCTCCTGCACGGGCAGCATTCTCAAAAATACCTCAGAAACCGGGGTTGTTGACGAAAAACCAAGGCTTTCAGGTGAGCTTGCTGCCTGAAATCAAGGTGATGACATTGGTGTCCGATGTGAGTTTCCAGCAGATCGATCGCACTTTAACAGCAGGATCGGGAGCAGCAAGTGGCAATTTGTACTCTCAGTTTCGCAGGGGCCCGTCAAATTCGGGTGCCCAACCACCGGCGAATCAAAAGGTATTTCAAGCTAAAATCAAGCGCCGCGCTGGCGGGACGCCGGTGATTGACGTGGTATTTAACGGCAACAAGACTTTTGAGATGATTGTCGATACCGGGGCGAGCGGCACTTTGATTACTCAGCGGATGGCTACTGCACTGGGAGTGATGCCAGTGCGCACCCAGAGAGCGGGGATCGCTGACGGTAGCATTGTCGAGTTCCCGATCGGCCTGGTGCGATCGATTCGGGTTGGGGGTGCTGCGATCCAAAATGTCGAAGTGGCGATCGCCAAACAAATGCCAATTGGTCTGCTCGGTCACGATTTCTTTGGAAATTACGATGTCAAAATTAAAAAAGATGTTGTAGAATTTTATGTCCGCTGAAAGTGAGCCGAGTCAGACACCGATTTTCGCTCAACTCCTCTGCTGTAAAGTTATTCGCCGAGTCAAAGCTGTTTAATTTATTTCTTGAGGCGGTAGCAAAACGCAGGCAAGTATGGTATTGTTTTTAGTGTTTCCAGAGCCACCGATCCGTTGAACAATTCGTGAAAATGCGGCCGCCAAATCACGGTGGCTGTTGGTGAGATCGGTAAAAGTCTCCGATAAGGATTCACATTACAAGGCAAGGCAATCAATTAAACAATTTGCAAAGCCGGTCGAAATTAGTTCCCAAAATGCTGTGGCTGAGGGAATTTTGGTTGGCTTTGTTCAGCCGGAGCGTAGAAAATATGTAAACTGATGAGCGGAAGATGTTCCGCAAAATCGGAAATCATGCAGATCGAGAAATTAATTATTGTCAATAAGGTATTCGCATGGCACAAGCGTCTGT
>JAICRN010000545.1 GCA_025937335.1 Microcoleus sp. TY_ISSM_2_bin.22 | reverse complement strand
CTTTGCCGATGATTTCCTCAATTGACTTGCCCAAAAAGTTGGCCACATTGGAGTTAATGGCAACATAACGCCCTTCTCGATCTTTAACAACAATGATGTCTGGCGTACTTTCCAAAATAGAGTTTAGCAGTGCATTGCGATCGCGCAGTTCCACTTCGACTTGTTTGCGATCGTTAATGTTTCGTGCTATGGCGATCAGGCCGATAATATTGCCTTGAGCGTCCCGCCAAGCAGCTTTTGTGGTTAAAAAATAATTGCTGGTCTCACCATTAGAAATTTCTTCTTCGTAGGTTTCAGTAGTGCCTGCTTCCATAATCTCGCGGTCTTTTGCCATTATTGGAACGGCGGCAGCAGGGGGCATCAGTTCCGAATCATCTTTACCCACAATCTCCTCTATGGGTTTACCGTGAAAGAAGAAGTTTGCCACAAAGGAATTAATGGCAACATATCGGCCTTCCCGGTCTTTAACAACAATTATGTCTGGCGTACTTTCCAAAATAGAGCTCAGCAAGACATTGCGATCGCGCAGCACAGCTTGCTGTTGGCGCAGAGCTTCTTCAGCTTGTTTGCGCTCGGTAATATCTGTATTAGCACCAATCCATTCGCGAATTGAACCATCCCCGTTCAGAATTGGTACACCACGACAACTCATGTCGCGATATTCCCCGTCATGACGGCGCATACGGAATTCAACTTCATAGAGCGATCGATTAGCAACAGCAGTTAACCAGGCATTACCAATATAGGAGCGATCGTCTGAGTGAATCGTGTCTAGCCAGCCCCATCCGTTGTAATCATCAAAGGTCTGTCCTGTAAATGCACTCCAAGTAGGTTGCTCGATCGCCATTTCGCCGTCCGCATTGCAGATCCAAATAATTTGAGCGCTGGCTTCCATCAAAGAACGAAATCGTTCTTCACTTTGTTTGAGGACATCTTCTGCGTTTTTGCGATCGCGAATATCTCGCGTAATAGTGGCAATGCCTACGGGTTCATTAGTCTCTGGATGTTTAATCAGAAATAGGGTGTAATCTACCAGGATGGGTTGACCTGTCTGGAAATGTCTGAAGCGAAAATCACTCCGCCAACTTCCGTCTTGCATTATTGCAGGCATAATAGACTGCTGTACAAAGTCCAGATCTTCTGCCATGAAGAAGTCGGTAATGTGTTTGGTTTTGGCTTCCTCCAAACTACTGAGCCCCACCAAATCCAGACCAGCCTGATTCACGAGTATAGGGCGACCATCCATTGAGGCAACGCCAATAAAGTCACGGCTGTTCTCGATCGTTGTAGCGAGCAATTGCCGTTCTTCCTCTGCTTTTTTGCGATCGCGAATATCTCGCACAATAGTAGAAATAAACTCGACTTCGCCCGCTGCGGTTTTGTGGACGATCAAAACCTGGGAGACAGGAATTTCTTCCCCATCGCGTGACAAAAATAGGGTTTCACCAGCCCACCTACCCTCTCGCAAGGCGGTGGGAATTATATCGTTGTGGAACTTTGCCCTTGCCGAGGGAGCTAATACAGAATCTATAGTAAACGGCGATCGTGCTTCTTCTGGAGACATCCCCAGCATTTCCTGTCCGGCTTTGTTGAGATAGACGCTATGCCCAGCCGCATCACAAACTCCTACTAAGTCGGAAGTTGCTTCCAAAATTGCCGTCATTCGTGCCTGCTTTTGTTCTGCCCGCTTGCGATCGGTAATTTCAATTACAATCCCACCAAGACCAAAAACGATGCCATTTTCATCCAACAAAGGATAGTAAGATGCTTGCCAGTAGCGCAGGATGCCCGGTTCTTTCGGCGTTTCACCCACTAATTCATAGTCGAGAATTGGCTTGCCTGTATCCAGAATGCCTTGCAGAATTGGTTCCACAGTCGGAGCCAATTCTGGCAGCACTTCACGCACTGACCTACCAATATGGTCTGCCACACAAACGCCATTGGTCTGGGCCAAAACTTCGTTAATTTGGACGTACCGGAGTTGGCGGTCTAAAATCAACATTCCGGCGTTGGCACCTGCAAAAAAAGCCTCGAAGTGAGCCTGTCGCAATATCTTTACTGTTGTGCTCTCTTGCTGTGGCGGTTGGTTTTTATCTGGTGAGAATTTGCTCATGTTGGATCGTGCATTTCAGCTATAATTCTAGAACTTCTTTCCAATTACGTGAGCGCAAGGTTTTCCTTTTTTTCAATTTGGGTACAGAAGAAAACCTTCAGTAGCGCGAGTATTAGGCTCTCAATCTGCGATATATGTATCCCTTGCGATACTATTTCCCTTAATTATTCGGATATATAGCCAAGCATTTCTATTTCCGATCAATTCTATTGCTAATCAATCCTATGGTAGAACATTGGTGAGAACTGAACCTAGGGAAACATTTGTCAATCAGCAATTATGCTCAGAATTTACTTAGATTTTGGGTGGAGAACTTAGATTTGGGCGCTCGATGAATCATGGCGATGCCATATTTATGCCCACCCACCCCCAAATTGCCAATTTTCCACTCCTAAACAAGCAGTATTTTCAGTAAAATTACGGATTGACAAATGCGATTAAGTTCTAGTTTGTCCCCCATGTCAGTAGAATTCCAAGTAGTCTTGGAACGTTATCAATTTTAGCTAGATCCGTTAACTTTTCACTTAGATATACACAAGACGGACGCAACTGGCAGAGTAATAGCAATATCTCTCCCACCAGTTAAAGTCATTGTAATACTTGGATATTTGACTTGTCCACTTAAATAGTCATTGAATAATCCCTGCTTAAGTTGATAACGGGACTTCAAAAAAAAATAGTGGAGAGTATGATAAACTCGAATCGAGTTAATGTTGACTAAAGTTAGTAGAGTGTCCGCTTTAATAATAGATGAGTCGGCTATCGGAGCGCGAAAAAATGGCACACTAACCGCAGGCCTGCGAAGACCAGGTATCCGAAAAATTGGCAAGAGGGATAACTGCGTAGTATGAAAAACCACATATTTATCTAAGGAATTCACTTTTTTCAGCCTAAAAACAGGTTAAAATTTATGATAACGAGTTCAGTATTTTATTTTTACATTTGGCACTGAGGACTTTATTTTTTACTACTCCCTTAAAAAATGACCACACAAAAAACATTATCACCTGAATTTCAACTGAATACAATACCAGAAGAAGTATGGGAACAGCTATCGCAAATATTGACAGCTACCCTATTTAAAATAGGTGAAAATCCTGTATCCCTGCAGTCACTGGGGGAACTGATTGTATTGTTGATGGCTATCCTTGTCATAGCACGCTTTTTTACAAACTTTCTTAAAGAAAGCTTGCTTGTTCGCATGGGAATTGACGAGGGAAACCGGGAAGCAATCGCAGTAATTATTGGGTATTTAATAGTAGCTTTGGGAGTAATATTCGCCATCCAAAGCATCGGCTTCAACCTCGCTTCTTTTGCAGTAGTTGTGGGGGGATTGGGAGTCGGAATTGGCTTCGGAATACAGGATTTAACAACTAATTTTGTCAGCGGCTTAACACTGCTTTTAGACAGACCTGTGAAAGTCGGAGACTTTGTGGAATTAGAAGGATTGATGGGAATTGTCAAAAAAATCTCGATTCGATCGACTATTATTCAAACCAATGACGACTCCAGCGTCATAGTTCCCAACAGCAAAATGATTAGCAACAAAATTGTTAACTGGAGTTACGAAAACTCGCTACTCTGTCTGCGAGTTCCCGTAGAAGTAGCCGAGAATAGTAACCCGCTGTTAGTGACAGAAACTCTGTTAAATATTGCTTACGCAGAAGCTGGAGTTTTGTACGAACCGAATCCGAAAGTATTGTTTGTCGAGTTTGGCGATGATAGTTTTAAATTTGAACTTTTAGTTTGGACGGACAGGCCGACTCAAAGAGAACTAATTAAAAGTTCTTTGAATTTTGCGATTGAGTACAATTTTCGCCACCAAAAAATTGAATTTCCGTTTAATGACCGAAAAATTTATTTGGAAAATTCCGAAGTTTTGTTGTCAATGTTTAACAAAAAAGAAACGGCAATAGACATCACGAACAGTTCCTCGGAAAACGAGCCAAAAATGCCGATTTTTTCACAGGAACTGAAAAAGCGATCGTCCCTTAGCTGTTTGCTGCGAGAGGTGGAATACTTTGAAAATCTGACGGATCTCGAATTGCGGCAATTGATTGAAGTTGGATATCGCCAACGGCTGCGACCGCAAGAATTTTTATTCCGCGAAAACGCCCCGGGAGATGCTTTT
>JAICRN010000031.1 GCA_025937335.1 Microcoleus sp. TY_ISSM_2_bin.22 | reverse complement strand
GATGCTTTTTCAATCTTCTGCATAGCCTTTTAGTCGTAGTCGGATAGATGGCGATACCGACATGATAAAAGCGATCGGCAAATAAATCAGGCCTATTTGTCAAATTTTCCTGATTGTGGTATTTTTATTGACCGAAAGCATCCAGGATACAAGCCCCCGGATTCATCCGTCCAGAAATAAAAAACCTGTATCCGATGAAACTTGCCCCCCGAATTTATTCGTGGGGTGAATGCTTCAAATCTAAAATCTAAAATATAAAATCTAAAATCTAAAATCGATTGACCCCGGGACAGCAAAAATAATCAAGATTGATGTGGTAGACTAGGAAAAATAGTTTTAAGTCCGCACGCTCGGATGGAAGGAAAACTATGTCAAGTTTTAAGCGATTCCCTACATCTGTCCGCTATCTAATAGCGCGGTTGCGCCACTGGACGCAACCAGCGGTTTTGGCTCCGCTAGCCGTGCTGTCTGCCGGGGGGTTATTTATCTGGGAGGTATCCGTAAATCCAGAGAGGTTGAGCATAGATGGCAAAGAAGTAGCAGCCTCAAACAATCCAGCTTCGCTCTCGGGGCTGTCTGCTGAAGATAGCGCCATTGCGGCTGAAATCGACAGCTTACCGGTGCTAGTCAATCAGTTCAATCGCTCTAATTCAGAGTTCGGCTTGTTAAATTCATCAGCAGTCAAAAACAAAGGTTTATTTGACGAAATTCGCACTCGGGGCTTAGAAATTCCTCAGCCATCTTCAGCCCCCAAGCCGGTAGCAAACAGCAGATTTTTGCCCTTGCCAAATTTAGCAAATCCTGCTGTCCGGGCTGCAAGCAATAACCCGCAAAATTCCAGTTTGCCAAGTTCAAACGCGACATCAACTTTGAGTTTATCTGGCAGTGGGGGACTGATTTCCGGGATAAAAACCACCGAGCCTGAGTCTGGCGGTACAGCTACAGCACCTTTATCGCCGGCGTCGAGTGGTGCTAATTCAGGCAAACAAAACGAAAATTCTCTGCCTTTGAGTCCGCTGCAAGCAGCTATGAAAAAATACGTCGTTGCTAACACTGCGGCAACGGCGGCTGCGGCTGAGAAAACAGCAGAATCGGCTAAATTGCTCGATCGACCTGCTTCCGATCCGGCGGCACCAAATCCGGCAAATTTGCTTCCAACACCAGCTACAGCTCAAGCGGGAGCAAATTCTGTGAATGTTCCCGCAGCACTTCCCCCACTTCCGGCTCCGAAAAATACTGCGATCGACGAATCTCAACCATTATTAAACCCGACAGCTACAGTCCCTGAATCATTTTCCGGGTTAAATTCCAGAGTACCCAGCCTCCCGGAAATTACTGCAAGCCCTCCGACCGTGGCTTTGCCCAAAAATCCCTACCAAACTAATTTATCTGGCTCAGACTTCGCACCTGAAGTTAAACCTGCTGCAATTCCAGTAGCCACACCTTCGCCCGTACCTCTACTTCCCAATGTCGGACAGTCTCCTGGGACGAGTGTTCTCGGGGGAAGCAAGATAATTAGCCCTCAATTCTCTCCCAATGCAGCGAATTCTGAATTTAAACTATCTCAACCGAGTCAGCTTAACTTACCGCCGGAGCAGCCTAACTTTGGAGTTGTTCCCCAAAACACAAATCAGGGCGTGCAGCCCATTCAACCTCAACCTTTTGCTACACCCCGCTCGCTGCCTCCGGGACGCTACATTGGCGGCGGCGAAATCAATACTTTTGCTAATCCTTAAATTAAGGAAGTTCGGCAACGAAAACGATATTAGCAATTCCCAATACTGCGGGTACGCTAGTGTAAAATTTCCCAATTAGGCATTCCCAATTTTATTGGTAAAACTTACCTAGAGGCGGCCCGCACCAACAATAATCCCCCGATTCCCAAGCCAAAAGCGATCGGCAACCAAGCCGACAGAATCGGAGTCAAAACAGCTTTCACGCCCATAGAACTGGTGATGAAAGAAAATACGTAGTAAGTAAAAATCACAACTACGCTAATACCAAAACTCGTTCCTCTGCCGGAGCGGCGGGGTTGAGTTCCCAAAGCTGCTCCCACTAAACCAAATACCATGCACACGAAAGGAAAAGCATATTTTTCTTGAATTCGCACCTTTAATTTGCGAATTTGCGGTTCGTCGCCACTGTTTTTAAGGATATCCAAACGCTCTAAAGCTTGGGCAATGTTCATTTCCTTAAAATCCCGCGCTCTCGCAGCTAAATCTAAGGGCGTGCGGGGGAGTTGCAATTGCTGGTGTTGAAACCTAACAATATTGCGGTAAGAGCCATCAGGAGCTACTATATAAGCGGTTCCGTTGAAAAAATCCCAGGTATTTTCTGAGGGATTCCAAGTAGCGGATTCTGAAGAAACTATTTGATTGAGGCCTGGTGTGGAGCGATCGATAATTGTTAAACCTTTCATTTGCTGGCCGTCAAATTGTTCTGCATAAAAAAAGCGGGCCAGGATTTCGTCGCCGCCTTGTTCTGGTTTGCGAAATTCTGTGTAGATAATATTTCTATCCTGAAATGTCGGTTTTTCTCGCTTCAGGGCTCTGTCTAAAGTCAGAGTAGCTCTGTAGCTGGCGGCGGGTACGACTAACTCTTGCAAAGCGAAAGTGAATCCTGCAACAATTAAACTCATAATCACTGCAGGCAGTATCAATCGGTAAACGCTAACTCCGCAACTGCGGAGGGCGATGAGTTCGCTGTCGCTGGACATTCGGCTGTAGGCCATTAAGGTTGCTAGCAGCATTGACATGGGGAAAGCCAATACTACGAAGTAGGGGATTTGCAGGAGAAAAATTTCTATGGCTGCGCCGTAGGGGAGGCCGGATTCTGCTACTCTGCGGACTAATTCAAATAAGGCTCCAACTGTGACGGCGACGGATGTAAAGAGTCCGACGCCAAAGAGAAATGGTCCGATTAGTTCTTTGGTAATGTACCAGTCCATTACGGAAATTCTCGGCAGCCAGTTGATGGGATTCAAAGAATTGGATATTGCTATTTTCATAGTTTGGGGTTTTTGCAGTTTGCTCCTCAATCTAACATCTCAAATCTCAAATTATGGCGAATGCGGAATGCTTTCAAAAGACTATCGCACGAAGTTGTCACCTAAGTAATACTGTCGCACTAAAGGGTTGCTGTAGAGTTCTTCTTCAGCCCCGGAGGCTAAAATTTGGCCGTCTCGCATGATGTAGGCTCGATCGGTAATTTCGAGGGTTTCTCGGACGTTGTGATCGGTGATGAGGATGCCGATTTTACGATCGCGCAGTTTGGCAATAATGGTTTGAATTTCGTCTACGGCGATCGGATCGACGCCTGCAAACGGTTCGTCTAAAAATAGGAACATCGGCCCGTCTCGCCCTGCGGCTAATGCTCTGGCCAGTTCAGTCCGCCGCCTTTCTCCCCCAGAGATTTGAATTCCCAAACTCGATGCTATTTTTTCTAAGCGAAATTCTTGCAATAGGAAATCGACTCGCTCGCGCCATTCCCAACGCGGCACTTGAGTTTGTTCTAGGACTAATAAAATGTTGTCGCGCACGCTCATGTTCCGGAAAATGCTTGCTTCTTGAGCGAGATAGCCTATTCCCAAATGCGCTCGCTGGTGCATCGGCAATTTAGTGATATTTAAATCGTTGAGCCAAACAGTTCCTTGATTGGGTTTTTCTAATCCGGTTGCTATGTAAAATGTTGTGGTTTTGCCTGCCCCGTTGGGGCCTAGCAGTCCTACGATTTCTCCTTGGGCTACCGAAAGGTTGACGCGACTGACTACATTGCGTTTTCCGTAGGATTTGTGAATATTTTCGAGTACAATTTTCATTTTCGCTCCCGGCAACCTCTACAAGCTAAATTTCAGACTGCGGCCTTGTGCGATCGAGTCTCAAGTTGATATTTTACAATCTTCACCTTCTTGATTATTTAAAGGCGAAATTTCGCATCTATCCCAAGTATTATCTTTTTACCGATGCGAAATTTCGCTGCCACCAGCTATTTTTACCTGGGAGCTGTTCGAGGGCTTGCGGGCGGTTTAACAGCGGGCTGAGGATTTACTGGGGGACGTGGTGAGCCAACTGCATTTTGGGCTGCTGCATCTTGTTCCGGGGCAACCAGATAGACAGATTCTACCTGTCCTGGGTTGTCTGGCAGGGCAATAAACCGCCCTTCGTCGATGAGGTATGTTATGGTTTCGCCGCGCAGGCTGTTGCCCTGCTGCAATACGTAAACATCTCCGCTGAGAATGATTCGGCGCTCGCGGCTGAAATATTGAGCTTGAGCAGCAGTTGCTTGTATTTGGCGGGCTGGATAGTTGATTTGGACGTTCCCCCGGGCTGTCACGATGCCGGTTTTGGAGTCGGCTTCTTGAATGTCCGATCGCACGCTGAGAGTGCGGGGCGGCCCGGCTTGCGGGTAGGTGGGAGAGGCAATCGCGCCTGCCAGAGTGAGGGGCAACAGCAGCGATAATCCTTTGAATATTCCGGAATTGAGTAGTTTAGCGGAGGGCATCATAAGCTTGGAGCCTCAAAATTTGTGAAATTGCTCAACGGCATTACCTCCAGTTTTGACACTGACAGATAAGCTACCGGCAGCATTTAACTTGCCTGTTGAGACTGAGTAAAGGTCGCCGGACACGGCATCTAGATTTTTCTCTATGGAGATTAGATGCACGACAGCTTATCAGTTAGGTATTTTATTTTAACGGCCAGAAAGATTCTCGTGAGGATAATTGATTGACCCGAGAGTCTCAATCAATTATCCTAGCAAGACAACAGCCAATAAAATTGGCTGTTTTGCTCAGTGGCTGGAACTGTCTTGACGGAACGGGCAAGATGCTCGTTCCAGAGCAAATCAATCTGCTTGTGGAGCAGGCAACAAAGCCTGGTCTCCTCTGTGTAGAGGCAAAGTCTGCTGCACACCCTAATACAAACATTTATTTAACCTTGATTTAACTTTTTGGTACTTTGATAATTCGCGGCAATTGCAAGCCTGCAACTTCTGTACCTGCGAACAAGGGTACAAAATTAGCTACTTCTTCCGGGCCGGCTTGTTGCAAAGCGCTCAAAAGTTCAGCACTTTGTCCGAGCAAGTCTTCAACCGAAATTCCGGCATAAGTCTGCTGATAATAACTGAGCCGATTTATTCCTTCTCCTAGCAAGATTACTGCACCGCGCCAGTTTTGATTTGCTAAGTGATAAAGCGCGACCGCAATTTGCAATATTCCTTGATAAAACCTTTTTTCCGGCTCGCCTGCTTCCATCCACAAAGCCTCGAAAGTATCGTGACAAGCGTAAAATTCTTGGCTGTTAAACTGTTCGATACCTTGCCAAAAGTCGAGCGGGATTTCCTCTATCATTCGATTGCAGATTGGGGATTTGTGATTGAGGGCGTGTGTTTGAGTAGGCGGCGATCGGTTTTTTTTAATAGCTAAGTCTTAAAAAGAGGAAAAATAACGACCTGTTTTCCAAACTGCTGCCATTTCACGACCGCCTACTTAACCGATTACATTGTTTCTCTGACAGCTTGAATCTGATCCATTCCAATTTCCTGCTTAGTTCCAGCGAAATCGTTATCTGGCGTCAGAAATAACATACAGTGACACTCTTTGCGCTCGCGCATGGGAATGCAGGGACAGTTCCAGTAGGCGGCTTTGACTTCGGCTTCTTTATCTTCGTAGTGGCGACAAGGGCATAAGGGAGCACCTAGTTCGTCCTTGTGCTTTGCTAGTCCTTCTATGACGACAGCAGTGACGGAAGGCTCGGAACAAAAGTAAGTTCCCGTGCGCTTGGCGTAGGTTTCGGAGAAATTCTTCATCGCCTCCAAAGTTTTTTGATTGGAGAGTTTAGACTTTTCTGTTGTGTTCATAGTTAAGGATCGGAGTTGAGGATGCTACGAGCTTTTGACAATTGTACCGCAGAATGTGATTTTAAACACTTGATATTTCTGTTTACTTACAAAGAGGAAAACCTTTACAAAAATTGAGTGTTAGGTGGTCGGTTTTTTAGTGCTGTTTGTCTATGCCGGACGGTTCGGGAAATTGGCTGCAGACCTGGTTTTTGGAGCTGCCAAAAGACTTCGGCAGTCGATCTCCCTCAAAAATCGTCCCCCAAAGGGGCTAAAAATCGGATACAATAGCACGGCGCTGTCGGTGTGAGCGGCATTTTATGGCAACTTCCCTTACCGCACCCGCAGCAAAAAACCTGCTTCCTCTGGGCTGATTTGACCCGCTAACACCGAGTTAGTCGGATTAGTGTCAAAATTGACCCCCCGCACTGCTAGCTATCTGTACCTGCTGTCTGTTAGAGGTTGGCACGCTTGGTTTTTAGGTCAAGTACAGCAAACTGACCCAGATTTATCGCAACTTTTGCGCGATGAACAGTCAGAAAAAGCGTTTGCTATTTCGGGATTAGAAGGTGATTTGCTCCCCGGCGGCAAAGAATTTCAGTTTTTGGGCGATCGAATTTATCGCTAGTACGTAACAGGACTTTCTTAGTTTGGTAACTCCTACAAACTTTAGTAGCAAAGGCAATCATTTCCCTTTGCCAGTTCCCGAATAAGTTTTGTAAACAGTCCTGGTTAGCGTGCCTCGATGACTGAATCAGATTTATTTTACCAAGCGCGAAGGCGCAAAGGGCGCAAAAGAGGAAAACCTGATTTATTTGTTAGAATTTTGGGTAAATAGATATATGTCATCCCGCTGATATTTGAGTTGAAATTGAGGGTTATTTTGGAGTTGAGTTACTAAGTTTTTAACAAACTCTCGATCGCTCATCCAGCCGGGATAGCGCTGGTTCACCAATACATATTCAAATTCTGCGAGATTTGCAGGTGGCGCGTGAGCTTGAGTTAATTTTACTATAGGGCGGTGCGTTAAGTGCGGAGCAATGTGAGAAGTTGTTAAAACACTGCCTTTGCTGTTGACGAGAGCGATGGCTTCTCTGGTAGCTGGCCAAGTGTCAAGCGAATCTAAATAAATAGTCCAAAAATAGCCGTATTTTGCTAGAGCTAAGAAAGCAATCAACGACCAAATTACAATGACTCTAGGCAATGGATAATTAGCAATTGGCAATCTATCAAATATTGTCTTTCCGTGTTGCTGGTTTCTATCTGCTAAACTAGAAATTACGGCAACCAACAAAAATGGCAATATCGGAAGAGAATATTGATGAATCAAATCGCGCTGAGCGGGGATATCGGAAAGAATATTCATCGCCAACATCGGTACAGCACTAATTAAAGGTGTCAAGTGACGCGGCGAAATCCACCAAATTACAGGCAAAACTAATAACGCTAAATATTCAAAAGTATCAAAAGAAAATAAACGCCATAAAATTAGATTTGGTTTCAATATTAAATTAACAGCAATTTCTAAAACTGAACGACCCAAATACCCATAGCGCCCGATTCCTGCGTGTTCTCTTCCCTGATTAAAATACGGTATAACTGCCTGAGTAGCTACCAGGAACCAACCCGCGCCGAGAAATAGAGCGATGAGTCCACAATTACGCTTTTTTTCAAAAAACAACAGCCACAAACCCATCGCAGCCACGGTTAAAGATAACACAGCTTTGCAGCTCAAAACTAATACAATGGCAGCACAAAACCATACTGTTTTATTCAGCCGTGCAGCTAAGATTGCTGCTAAGAGTGCGGGCAAAGCAATTACTTCGGGGTGGAAGTCGAACAGATTGACGTTAAATACTAATGGATAGAGGAGGTAAATACAGGCGATCGCCCAAGCTATGCTATTATTTAATCCGGCTTGGCGCGCCAAACTCCAAGTCGGCAAAGCACCCAATGCTAGGGAAACTGCTTGCACTAACAACAGCCAATGTACCTCGGGATATATTTTGTAAAGCAAAGCCACAAAATACATCACCCAAGCGGCATGATTCCCCATGTGATGAATTTCGAGAAATGACGAAAACGGCGTTTGTCCCTGACTGATTAAATAAGCTACTTGGTCGTAAATTCCCAGTTCAAAAGCGTTGGACTCAAACAGGGCGTGCCGCGTGCTGCTGCAAAGGTAAAATATTAGAGAAAAAAGGGCGATCGACACAATGACAGGATAATACTTTAGATTATTCAAAGAGTTTAATTTATTCATTAATACTACTTACTTTATGATTTTGTTAAACAACAAAACATCGTCTTGTTGATAGCTTATTTGAAACAGTGAAGATTTTTGAAGTTGAGCAGCTACACTCACAGCAGTATCCGCCGTATCGTGCCAAGGATGGCGCAAATTTAGCAGTATATACTCAAATTCATTTAAACTTTGTCCGTTGGCAACTTGATGCAGCAATTTTATTGTTGAACGGTGAGCGAGATGAGTTGCTAGGGAATTATCAGTTAAAACATTGCCTTTAGTTTGCACGAGATTAATTGCCTGCCTCGTCGCTTGCCAATTATCAAGAGACTCTAAATAAACTGTCCAGAAGTAGCCGTACTTTGCCAAAATCACGAAGACTAACAGCGACCACAAAATCAACAAGTTTGACAAATTGGAAAACCACAATTTCACCCACCTCCATCTGGGGGTAGTCCAAGTATGTTTAATAAATTTTATAGAAATGCTTTTCGATATTTGCTTCCCAAATCGAGGAATCCAGTTGCGGTGATTCCACAGATAATTGTCGGCATTTTTCCCAAAATAATTCCCTCTTTTCTCTCGGTCTGCTAGGGTAGAAATTACAGCAATTAATATAAAGGGAAATATGGGTACAGAATACTGGTGGATCAAATCTCGCTGAGCCTCAATATCCGAAAGAAGATTCATCAATAGCATGGGTAAACCAGCAATTAATGGCGACAGGTGGCGCGGGGAAAGCCACCAGATTACAGGCAAAAATAACAAAGTTAAATATCCCAAAGTATCTGCTGAAATCAGCCGCCCCGCTACTAGATGAGGTTTTAGAATTAAATTAATACCAATCTCAAAAACCGAGTTTCCCAAATAATGATATCGCCCGATACCTGCGTGTTGCTTGCCCTGATTAAAATAGGGTACAATGGTTTGAGTTGCAATCAAAAACCAAGCCGCCCCGAGAAATATAGCTATCAGTCCGCACCTGCGCGTTTTTTCAAATAAAAACAGCCAGATACCCATCATTAGAACTGTCAAAGATAGCACGGCTTTGCAGCTTAAAATTAATAGAATGGCGGCACAAAACCACAATATTTTATCAAGTCTAGCTGCTAAGACTGCGGCTAAAATTGCTGGCACAGCAATTACTTCGGGATGGAAGTCAAAAAGATTGACATTAAATACTGCGGGGTAAAGCAGATATGCGGCTGCAATTGTCATTGATGTTCTTTCATTTAGGCCCGCTTGACGTGCTAGACTCCAACTAGGCCAAGCACCTAACGCTAGGGAAATAGCTTGCACTAATAAAAGCCAGTGAACGTCTGGATATATTTTGTAAAGTAAAGCTAGCGGGTAGAAAATAAATGCTGCGTGATCGCCCAAAATGTTGATTCCCATTAAAGAGGAAAATGGGGTTTGATTTTGGGATATTAAATAAATTGCTTGGTCAAAAATTGCTAAATCGAATGCTGTTGAATGAAACAAAGCGTGGCGCGCGCTGCTGGTGGCAAAAAAGATTAGGGTTGCTACACCTACCATCCATGCTACAGGGTGAATTTCTTTCGGTTTTAAATCGATCATTTTAAATTATTATCTATAGCCAAATTTTTGAAAGAGCAAAACATCATTTTTATGATATTTTAATTTAAACTTGGGAGATTTTTTCAGGTAATTTGCCGTGCGATCGCCCATTTCTTTAGTGTCAGGCCACGGATGGCGCAAATTCAACAGTACAAAGTCAAAATTAACCGAATCTGCCTCGGAGGAAATTTGCGAAAGTGCCTTAATTGTCGGTCGGTGAGCCAAGTGGGGGGCAAGTCGGTTGTCGGTTAAAACGCTAGCTTGTGGCTGAATTTGGCTGACAGCTTCCCGCGTCGCTTGTGCAGTGTCGGCGCGATTTAGATACAGCCAAAAATCCTTATATTCGCCCAAAAATAAGAAAAGTATTAACGACCACATAATTATTTTTTTTGAAGTATTTAAATTAGGAATTGAGAATTGGGAATGAGTAATTGGTATTTTTTCTCCTTCTCCTTTTTCCTTCTTGCTTCTTCCTGCTTCTGTCGAGATAACTGCTAACAATAAAAATGGAATTACTGGCAGCGAATACTGATAAGCCAAACTGCGCTGAAACGGTTCTTCAGAAAGGACATTCAAAACTAAAGTCGGCAGCGCGCCAACCAGAGGCGTTAAATAGCGAGGGGAAAGCCCCCAAATCACGGGTAAGATCGATAAAAATAGATATTTAAAAGTGTCGATAGACAAAACTTTTCCTAAAACTAACCCAGGCTTTAATAGCAAATTTGCAGCAATTTCTAATACGGAGCTTCCCAGATAAGCATAGCGCCCGACGCTGCCGGATTCAGTCCCCCTAAAACCTGGAATAATTGCTTGAGTCACAATTAAGAACCACGCTGTGCCGGCAATAATAGCAAAAAGTGCGATCGCCCTTTTTACCCTGTTTTTCCCATATAAACTTTCCCGATCGAAGAGTAGCAGCCACAAACCCATCGCCGCCACAGTCAAAGATAAAACCCCCTTGCAGCCCAAAATCAAAATGACCGCAGCACAAAACCGCCAAGGTTGGCTCAAGCGCGCCGCCAAAATCGCCCACAAAATAGCAGGTAAAGCTATAACTTCCGGGTGAAAATCAAACAAATTAATGTTGAAAACCACTGGATAAAGCAAATAAACCGCTGCCATTGCCGCCGATTTTTTATGATTCAAACCAGCTAGACTTGACAAACTCCAAACAGGCAAAGCACCGACAGCTAAAGCAACAGCTTGTACCCCAAAAAGCCAGTGAACGTCGGGAGATATTTTGTATAATAATGCTAGAATATAAAAAATTAAACTAGCGTGATCGCCCATAATGTGAAATCCCAAAAATGAGGAAATCGGCGGCTTTCCCTGGCTGATTAAATAAATAACTTGGTCGAAAATGCCTAAATCCCAAGCGGTTGATTGAAATAAAGCGTGCCGCCAACTGCTGCACAAAAAGAAGATGGCAGCAGCCGCACCTGTCATCAAAATTACACTCGGCGGAAACAATTGAGCTGGGGGTAATTTGTCCGGAAGTATGCTGCGGCTTTCCTCGCTGGAGATACTAAGATTTTCTGAGGAGTTTTGCATAAAAACTGGGACTAGCTGACCGTTCTAAATATCATTTACTCAATAGTCTGCGCAGGAGGACGGAAGTTTGTACCCTTGTAGGTACCCGCCAGAATTTATTCGGGCAAACTTTTACTAATTTTAATCCCCGCAATCGTAATATTAGAATAGCCCAAAAAACATTAAACAATTGTGAAAGCAATAACTCTTCTCGGCTCCACAGGCTCCATCGGCACTCAGACTCTGGATATTGTAGCTCAATACCCCGATCGATTCCGGATTGTCGGCTTAACCGCCGGACGAAATGTAACGTTGCTGTCCCAGCAAATTCGCCAGTTTCGACCGGAAATTGTTGCGATTTGCAACGAAGATAAATTACAGGAATTGAAGGAGGCGATCGCAGACATCGATCCTCAACCTATTTTACTTGCGGGCGAGTCAGGCGTTGTCGAAGTTGCCAAATATGGCGACGCTCAAGCCGTCGTCACTGGCATAGTTGGCTGTGCCGGTTTGCTGCCAACAATTGCTGCTATTGAGGCAGGCAAAGATATCGCCTTAGCCAATAAAGAAACATTAATAGCTGGTGGCCCCGTTGTCAACCCCCTGATCGAAAAATACGGTGTTAAAATATTGCCCGCTGATTCGGAACATTCGGCTATTTTTCAGTGCCTCCAAGGTGTTATTGCTGGGGGGTTGCGGCGAATTATTCTCACAGCTTCGGGGGGTTCTTTTCGAGATTTGCCGATCGACAAGTTAGCAGAAGTAACAGTAGCTGATGCTTTGAAACATCCGAATTGGTCGATGGGGCCCAAAATCACGATCGATTCTGCTACTTTGATGAATAAAGGATTAGAAGTAATTGAAGCTCATTACTTGTTCGGCATGGATTATGACGATATTGATATTGTCATCCATCCTCAGAGCATAATTCACTCGTTAATTGAGCTGCAAGATACGTCTGTTTTGGCGCAATTGGGATGGCCGGATATGCGCTTGCCTCTGCTTTACGCTTTGTCTTGGCCGGAGCGAATTCATACAGATTGGGAACGGCTGGATTTGGTAAAATCTGGGGATTTGACTTTCCGAGAACCCGATCATGAAAAGTATCCCTGTATGCAGTTGGCTTATGCGGCTGGACGTGCAGGCGGTTCGATGCCAGCGGTGCTGAATGCGGCAAACGAACAGGCGGTAGCGCTATTTTTGGAGGAGAAAATTCAGTTTTTGGATATTCCGAAGTTGATTGAGAAGGCTTGCGACAAACATCAAACCGATAACTGTCAAAGTCCGGCTTTAGACGATATTTTGGCGGCGGATACGTGGGCGCGGCAGGAAGTTTTGGCAGAGAGTATAAAATTGGGCGATCGCATTCTTTTGGTTCGCTAATTGTATCCGCCGACTTCCACTTACCCACAAGCCCCCCGGGAAATTAATTCCCCCCTCTCATAGCTAAAGTCGGTTGAAACTGAAATGTTGCACCATTCTCAATAATCCTTTTACGAACAGGCTTTCCGGCCCGTTAAGGAAGACTGGTACAAAATGTTAGTTGAAACCGACTGCCCAACCTTAATAAATATCAGTTTTATTTGAGAGGAATTTAGCTGTGAGACAGGGATTTCAACCGCCCGCAGACTATGCCAAAAAGTGCAACATACCGCCAAAACCCTATTAAAAATAGACTTGATTTTAGTCTTTTATTGACTAACTCCCAACTTTGCCGCAAAATCAGCCGCACTCATCTTGTCGTAGATTTCAAAAGGTTGGTGAATCCAAGGATTATCGGCTAAATAATCCACATAATAATCGGGCTTTGCAACAGAACAAGCCTTGTACCAGAGCACAGCAGTCCGAATTTTCTGAATATCCTCGCCGTAGCGGTTCTTCAGCCAAGCGATACCTTGCTGCAAACTAATTCCCGAATCAACCAAATCGTCAACCAGGAGAATGCGGCTGCCCAAATTATCGCCCACCATTGTCAAATCGCGCGCAAACTCGATCGCACCCCGGACTTTTCCCTCGCCCCCACCATAGGACGAGGCCGCTAAAATCGCCAGAGGTTTGTCGAAAATCCGCGACAGAGTATCCCCAACCCGCAGCCCTCCCCTAGCCAGACAGACAATTCGATCGAATTTCCACTGAGATTCATCAATTTGTACAGCCAAATGCTCAATTTTTCGATGGTATTCTGACCAAGAAACGTAAAGGTCGCTCATGCCTAATATTATTGAAATATCAAAGGTATTATTAAATATTTTGGGGGAAATGACATGGATGCAGAGGAACTTCTCAGACGGTATGCAGCCGGAGAACGGGTTTTTCACAAAGTAGACCTGAGCGGTGCCAATATGTCAAGGACTAATTTGCGCGATATTGACCTGAGTCAAGCTAATTTAAAAGGTGCAAATTCGATCGGCCTCACCCTCTACAGAGCCAATCTGTATCAAGCAGATATCAGCCAAGCCAACCTCTCCCAAGCCAACCTCATGTCCGCTAATTTCGGCGAATGCGAGGCGGTGGGAGCGAACTTGAGCGGAGCCATTTTGCGGAGTGTCCTGCTCACCGCAGCCAATTTAACGGGGGCGAGTCTCAGGGGTGCAGACATGAGAGATGCAAACCTTCAGCGGGCAATTTTGATTCAAGTTTATGCAGTTAACGCTAACTTGCAAGGTGCAAACTTGACAGAAGTAAAACTTTGCGGAATTAACCTCAGCAAAGCCAATTTAACCGATGCCAACTTAACACAAGCCGATCTCAGCGATGCTAATCTAACTCAAGTAAATCTGAGTTGGGCAAATTTGACCGAAGCAA
This sequence comes from Microcoleus sp. TY_ISSM_2_bin.22, assembly GCA_025937335.1. Taxonomy (GTDB): domain Bacteria; phylum Cyanobacteriota; class Cyanobacteriia; order Cyanobacteriales; family Microcoleaceae; genus Microcoleus. The sequence goes on along the minus strand of JAICRN010000031.1, from coordinate 3,828 downwards.
ATCTCGAAAAAGCGGATTTGAAGGGAGCCGATTTGAGCGGAGCTAACTTGAGCTGTGCAAATCTCCATCGAGCCGATTTGAGCGGAGTTACTCTCAAGGGAGCAAATCTCCGGGGAGCAAACTTGCATCAAGCTTCTTTGCGCGGGACAAATTTGAATGAAGCGAATCTGAGAGAGGCGATGATGCCTGACGGCAAAATCTCTGAGTAAATAAGCTGCAAAACAGAAGTTAAAACCGAAGGGTGCTTGTAGCGCACCCTACATTTAGCGTAATTCCTGATTTTTTTAAGGGAATTTAATTCTGCCTTCATGTCACAGTCGATTGAAAGAGGAGTGGCAAAAATTTGGGGGCCACAGTTTAAGCTACAACTTTCAGCCAGCCCCGGCGAACGGCGTGGAGCAAGCGGTTGATGGCTGTGTGATCTTCTTCTGTAAGACAGTCATTTAACAGGGCTGTCTTGAGCTGTTCTCGGTGAGTAGAAGTCAGCAGACCGGAGTGATATACCTGAAAGACTAGCTCTGCAATAGTAAATTGAGGTAAAAACGTTTGGGTCATCATCTGTTTTTTTTTTACTGACTTTTGACAGTATTGACTGATTTCCCCAACATTTATGTGATTCAAATACGCGAGTAAATGTGATCGATTGGCTCTTAATTGGTGATTTGTGTCAGCCGGAGTAGGGGATCGAATGTTTACTCGATCGCCTTGCGAGTCAGAACACAAACCCCGTCATGATTCCTCGGTTTTGGCAACTCCGAAATCTCTACTTTTTGTCTAGATACCTTGACAAAAAATTTAATATTTATTTATTTATAGATTGCGAATGGCGGGTAATTAATGACTGCTAACTAAATAGATGCACTTACTTAAACGTAAAACTTTTACGGTGTTCAGACATCCGTTTTGGTTGCATTTACTGAATGTCTGGGTGTGGGGGTTTTTCCGTGTATCTACTTAATGACTGGTGACTCCAGGCTACTGACTGCTGACTGCTTCATATCAAAAATCCCGGCTTCTTCAAGGAACCGAGTTCGAGCTTTGCGATCGCTGCACAATTTTTTGTTGAGAAGGTTAATGCAGCGAGACACTCGCGGAAATCTGATTGCTGGCGAAGCTATACAGGAAAGAAAGTAGAAATACCGATCTCAACTGGCTGTGTCAGAGGACTAATCGGACATCCTGACTCATCCGCGACGGATGGCGTGAAGCAGGCGGTTGACTGCATTTCGGTTCTCGGCGCTGAGAGCGCTTTCGGAGATGGCGCGCAGTCGGTGGCTTTGAGTGCGAGTCAGATTGCCTGAATGGGTGACTCGATCAAACAGTTGAGCGATCGCGCGATCGGATTTTAAACTCAGAACTTGCATGAAATCTCGTTGAACTGGACGATTATAATATCGAGCATTTGAGAATAGAGTAGGGTGATTGCAGCCGGCTAAGCTGTGCGATCGTTCTTGGCTCAACTTGTGACCGAAGTCTCCGATTATACGTGAGTTCAATCACAGAGAACGAGAGACCTCGATCGCGCTGTGATTGCGGCGGTAGCCTCATTGGACTAAACCTCGAAAACTTCTGAGCCCAAGACTTTGAGCGCCCCGCGCCACTGGGCAGCGGGATTGCGTTCGTTCGACATCGCAGGCTATGGACTCGAAAAGCTGTGAAACTTTGAGTTTTCGACAGTTGCAGGCGAGGGCCGAAAGTGGCGATCGGCGAGCCGCACCCTGAGATACAATAATCATAAATACTTCTATGCCATCTGTAAGCAGGCAGGTAACACAATGATAATTATTAGCTACTTTTCGATTGCCTTAATCGTTTTTCTTGTTTGGTTCAAAAGTTTTTGGAACGATAAGGCTACATCTAAAAAAGACTTGATATCTTGGATAGCCTTAATAATCGGACCTCTGGCTTGGCCTGTTGTTCTGCCCCTATCCCTTTTGCAAATTACCAGCAAAAAGTCGGTTGTACAAACAGCTCAAGGCGAGCAAAAAATATAATAAATTGTGGAAGTAACTGACTCAAGCACAGTCGGTTATCTCGTCATAAAATATCCCCAGTGCCTCGCTCGTCGCAGCGAGTAAATCATCTTGTTTTCTTGCGGTAAAAATTGACACCTAGAAGGTATAATTAAATTAAACTTCTGAATCTCCCAACAGTATTTTTTGACCAAGAATTTCAAAGGTGGTATCCGCCACGTGATTTATCCGTGGAATCAATCCCAAATCTCAAATCGAAAATCCTCAAGAAAGAGCATTTATCTCGCGCAAGTCAATCTAAAATCTAAAATCTAAAATCTAAAATCGATTGACCGCTCTCACATTCTGCTTTCTGCTTTGTGACGCCTACTTTTATTGTGTCACATCGTGATTTAAGGCTGCTGCTGAGTCAACATTGTCAGACCAAATTTGTCCGACAGCGACCGCAACATTTGTTTCAAAAAAAAATATCTGCCACCTGTACCAAGTTCAAACTTAATACGCAATGTAAGTAGAGCGGTACGAAAAAAAATAATATCTTCTAGGGGCGGGTTAAGCGAATATCTTTAAAAGCCGGCAGTTTATTGCTGGACTCAGCCGCCCTCCATTCTGATAGGTCGGTTTATTTTCACCTACATATTTAACACGGTCTGTTGCTTGCACAAGTATAACTTTAGACATATTTTAGCGTTTCGTTGACCGACTGAATAAGTTTTATTACTTCTGGCTACTCCGTACCATTTATCGAATTTGAGAAAATCATTGCTAGCTGTGGAAAAATAGATAGAATCTTTAGCCTGCAAGCTTTTGAGGCTATATTTTTTCAAATTGTAGCAGCTACCCACAGAAAATTGTAGAGTTTGATATCGCCCAAATTGCCTAACTCTGACCCAAGTTAGATACACAAGTAAAGGCAGAGACTGCAATATGAAACAGGCAACAACAAAGCTTTCAAATCTCAAGCAGGACTTGTTGTATGCGATCGGGCATCAAGAGTTCATAACGCGATCGCTCGGAGTTTTGAGAGGTGTTGGGTTTTTGGGAACTTCTGAAAAAAAGTGCCGTCACTGTATCAAACTTTGCTATTTGCACAAAAAGTTGGAGTAAAAATGAACCAAGTGTCTGAGAAGCGAATTTATCGAATTCTTAATCTAGTGTCGCTGCTAGCGCTGACCTACTATGCAGCTACTTCTATCAATTACATTTTCGAGGGCGACCCTCACATCTACAGCTACGACAGCCAGACCAATTCCAATGGGTCAACAGCGCAACTTGAAGCACATCGCTCTGGGGAATAGTACAGCTTGTTTATGAAGGCAGAACCAAATTTCCGGAAAATTGCTAATTGTTAATGAGCAGCTCGAAGTTAACAATTAGCAAGAAGATATTTGGTTAAAACAAAATATTGTTAAGTTAAATTGTCAAATCTCATTATATAAAAACTTACAGAGGCTCGGGGTGGCTTGTCACCCTCAAGAGTCGCTGGAGGGCGATCGAAGATTTCTCTGTTTTACATTGTGTCGCAAACCAACAGAAAATTAAGATGCGCTGCTGCTGATTCTCAGCTTTGAGAGTACCGTCTGAACTCTAGCGGGCCACGCCAAATCCCAACTTCATCACACAAGCGCTGGATTGTCTGGATGGATCTCGCTCATAGCTGAAATCAGCTATTTTGGTTGAACAACCGGGTTGTTTCCAGAAAATCTGCCGTCTCGCGAGGGATATAACAGTCCTGGACGGAAAAACCAGGTCTCTGCACGTAATTTGGTCATATACCCTCGAACTTGACAACGAGAAACCGGGTTTTTTCGGAAGCGTGCGTCTAGGACTGTATAGGTTAAAAAATCAAGGCGAT
>JAICRN010000395.1 GCA_025937335.1 Microcoleus sp. TY_ISSM_2_bin.22 | reverse complement strand
GAATTGAAGCATTCACCTCACGGATAAATTCGGAGGGCAAGTTTCATCGGATACAAGTTTTTTATTTCTGGGTTCTGAGTCTGCTTTCGGAATGAATCCGAGGGCTTGTATCCTGGATGCTTGATTGTCATAACTGCAAGTGATTGCTTTCCCTCAGCTTCTCTGCGCTAACACTTCGGTCGCAATGACAGGCCATATATATCTGTAATTAAAGCTCGAATTTGCGAACTGCTTCATTATAAAAATGAATAGCTAAATCGCGAAGAATTTCTTCATTTTGAAAATCATTTCCTAACTTCTCTTTCGCCGTTAAAACACAGATTTTCATCAACTCGGATGAACTTTCGATGTGCAGCGCGATCGCACTTTGGTTTTGTTGAAACGCGACCTCGATTTCCGCCAGCATTTTGACCGATCGATCGTTAGCAGATTGCTGTAAATTTGCCGCCATTTTTTCCTGCTTTCTCCTTTGGACTTCCTCGGAAAAACCCGCAGCAATGAGCCCCGCAGGTAACGCAAAAATTCCGATTCCCAAAAATGCTAATATTGCTCCTAAAAACTTCCCTAAAGGAGTGATTGGATAAATATCACCATAACCGACAGTAGTTAATGTCACAACTCCCCACCACATTGCATCGGGGATGCTCGCAAAAGTTTCTGGATGCGCCTCGTTTTCAACAAAATACATGACGCTAGAGGCAAATATTAACAGAATAAAAACTGCAAATGCAGTGGCAATTAACTCCTCTTTTTTCGCGTACAAGACTGTTCCCAGAGTTCTGAGTGACTCTGAATAACGGCTCATTTTTAGCAACCGCAACAAGCGCAGTAGGCGAATTAAATTAACGAAGCTTAAATGAGGAAATAATAGCAATGAGTAAAAGGGTAGGATTGAAATTAAATCGATCAGACTTATGGGTGTAAGACCGTATCTCAATCTTCCCCAAAGCGGGTGGCTGTATCTGCTATCGACCGTACACACCCACAGCCTCAAAAGATATTCTATTGTAAATACTAAGGATGAAACAATTTCGATATTTTCCAAAAGTAACTTTTGTTCTTGGGACAATGCGGGTGAAGTAGAAGCAATAAAAGCTGCGACGTTGATCACAATTAAACAAGTGATAATAATATCGTCTGCTAAACTGTAGAAATTGCCGATTTCTGATTTTTCTAAAATTTCATAAATCTGAGTTTTGATTTGTTTTGGCATCTGAGTTTCTCCTAAAAAATGAACGATTAACGCTCGCGCTTTAGTACAGTATAAGCAATTAGATTCAAAAAATTAAGCAGGATTTGCCTTATGGCTAAAAATCTGGTTCCTTCAGAGATGCTATCGTTGCGAAACTCAATATCGATCGTGGAAACTGGGTTGTTTGAGGCAACGGCGTTCTACTAAAATTGAGAGTTAATCTGAAAAGAATTTCCACCTATTACTGGGTTTGCAGGCAAAAAGCATGAAGGTAGCCGTATTTAATACCAAATCCTACGATCGCACTTTTCTGACAGCAGCCAATGTCGGCGGTCAACACGAGTTGGTTTTTTTTGAACCGCATCTGACCCTAGAAACCAGCGTTTTGGCCGCTGGATTTCCGGCCGTCTGCGCGTTCGTTAACGACTGCTTGGACGCGAAAACGCTGCGGGCGATCGCCGAAAAAGGCGTCCGCTTACTGGCCCTGAGATCGGCTGGATTCAACCACGTCGATTTAGCAGCAGCGAGGGATTTAGACCTAACTATACTCCGAGTTCCTGCTTATTCTCCCTACGCCGTCGCGGAACACGCAGTCGCTATGATGTTATCCCTCAACCGCAAAATCCACCGGGCCTACAACCGCGTCCGCGAAGGCAATTTCGCCCTAGATGGCTTGTTGGGTTTTGACCTCCACGGCAAAACTGTGGGAATCGTCGGAACTGGCAGAATTGGCGAAATTACTGCCAAAATTTTGCACGGATTCGGGTGCCGACTGCTGGGATACGATGTTTTCCAAAGCCCCGATTGCCTCGCCCTGGGGATGGAATACGTCCCACTCCCAGAACTGTTCGCCGCCTCTGATATTGTCAGCCTCCACTGTCCGCTGATACCGGAAACTTACCATTTGATCGGTGCAGAGGCAATCGGGCAAATGAAACCGGGAATGATGCTGATCAATACCAGCCGCGGTCAGTTGATTGACACTAAAGCTGTTACCAAAGCACTGAAGTCTGGTATAATTGGCTACCTCGGTTTAGATGTTTACGAACAAGAGACGGATCTGTTTTTTGAGGATTTGTCAAATCACGTCATCCAAGACGACGTTTTTCAACGTTTGCTGACTTTTCCCAACGTCCTGATTACCGGACATCAAGCTTTTTTCACCGAGGAAGCTTTGAAAAATATCGCCGAAACCACGATCGCCAATATCACCAACTTTGAACAAGGACGCCCATGCCCTAATCAAATCGACCTCGATCGAGTGAAAAAATGAGTCAAAAGACCGATTTGGCAGCGAAGGCAATTGTTTAAAATCAAGTCATATCGTTATTTTTGCTTGCAATTTGTGAAACTCTGCCTTAGTCTCATCAATTAGTCCCGGCAGCGCGGATGCTGTGCTAATTGCCGGAGGATTATACTAGCAGCAATTCACAGCCTGCAATTTTACCTGACAACGGAGGAAGTATCCAATGACACAAGCTAACTTTTCGGACGAGACACAAACAATCACTGAAGTCGTCACAGTAGACCTGGTGGAGGACAAACCCGGGGTCATGACTACAGTGACAACCACAGAAACACCGACCAGCCAGTTCCAAGATATTAAAGACCAAGTTATTACAATTTTGTCGGAACTTCCAGCTTATCTCTCTAATTTTTTTGCTGACTACCAAAAGCCCCTCATAACTGTTGGTTTAATCCTGGCAGGCGGTATTAGTATTAAGGTAATGCTGGGAGTTTTAGATGCTCTTAATGATGTCCCTTTGGTGGCTCCAATTCTTGAGTTGATTGGTATGGGATATACTGGCTGGTTTGTTTATCGCTATCTGCTCAAGGCTTCTACCCGCCAAGAGTTGTTAACGGAAATTGATTCTTTAAAAGAACAAGTTGTAGGTAAAGATTCGTGAACTACCCAGCGCTGACATAAAGGTACAGCGTGAGTTTCTGACTTCAACGGGGATTGCGTCAACTTGGATTTACGTCCCAGTTTCGGACTCACATCCCCTCCCTCAGCAGCAGTCCTGGCTCCCAAGACCCATAGCATTCTGATTCCTTCTGCTGTGATATTTATTGAGGCGTTTCCGTCCCTATCGTGATGAGTACCGCAATTAGGACAAGTCCATGTCCTAACGTAAGGCGGCATTTCACTCACCTGATAATGACAGTTTGAGCAGAGTTTCGAGCTAGGAAACCATCGGTCAATTTCTACCAACACTTTACCTTCGCGCTCTAGTTTGTAATGCAAGAAATTGACAAATATTCCCCAACCTACATCAGAAATTGCTTGAGCTAGTTTGTGGTTGCGAACCATGCCCTTAACGTGAAGGTTTTCGACTGCGATGACTTGGTTATCGTCAACAAGCTTTCTGGATAGCTTATGCAAGTAGTCTTGACGGACATTGCTGATTCGTTCATAAACCCTAGCAGCCTGTTTCCTGGCTTGATCTCTCGACTTGCTTCCTTTCACCTTTCTGGCTAGTTTTTGCTGTTTGCGTTTGAGGTTGCGCTCGTATTTTGCTAAATGCTTAGGATTAGGGTATTTGGATGTCTTGATACCATCATTGATAGATGTTGAAGGAAGAGGGAAGAGGGAAGAAGGAAGAAAGAGGATTTTTCCCGCTCTCCCCTCTCCAAATCTCGGACTCCTAGCTCTCCCCCTCTCCGTCTCCCCCTCTCCCGCTCTCAATTGGGATGGCAAACTTGTTGCAAAGTGGCGGTAAAGTCCGGGTAGGAAATGGCAGCAGCTTCTGCCCGGTGAATGTTAGTAATACCTGTGGCGTTGAGGGCTGCGATCGCCAAACTCATCGCGATTCTGTGGTCGGTGTAGCTGTCAACATCCGCGCCGGTTAAAGGAGTTCCCCCAGTAATTTCTAAACCGTCGGGTAACTCGGAAATTTGAGCTCCCATGCGGTTGAGTTCCGCAGCAGTCACGGCCAGCCGATCGCTCTCTTTGACTCGCAACTCGGCCGCATCTCGAATTACTGTAGTCCCGGACGCAAAGATCGCCGCTACTGTCAAAATCGGGATTTCGTCAATCAGTCGGGGAATTAAGTCGCCCGCAATGGTGCATCCCCGCAATTGGCCGGAACTGCGAACCAAAATATCCGCTACCGGTTCCCCAGCCGCCTCTCGCTGATTTTGCAGTTCAATATCGGCCCCCATCATTTCCAAAGCTTCCAAAATCCCTGTACGAGTTGGGTTGACGCCGACATTTTCGACTACGAGCTCGGAACCGGGGACGATCGCCCCAGCAACTAGCCAAAATGCCGCCGAACTAATATCCCCCGGTACAATCACATTCTGTCCTTGCAGTTGTGTCGGGCCAGTGACTGTCACGCTGCAAGTTTCTGGATCGACGCTCAATTGGGCTCCAAAGGCTCGCAGCATCCGCTCGCTGTGATCCCGCGACAGAGCGGGTTCTGTGACTGTAGTTTCCCCGCTTGCCATCAAACCGGCGAGCAAAATACAAGATTTAACTTGAGCCGAGGCGATCGGAGAATGGTAGTGAATCGGCTTTAACTCCTGTCCCAGTATCGCTAAAGGAGCTAAAGAATTGCTTTTTCTACCCCAAATTTGCGCTCCCATTTGTTGCAGCGGTTTAATGACGCGCGACATGGGGCGCGATCGCAAAGAACTGTCACCCGTTACTGCATAAAAACGCCCCGGATGAGAGGCTAAAATTCCCAACATCAGCCGCATCGTCGTGCCGGAATTACCCGCGTCCAACACTTCCACAGGCTCCTCTAACTCGCCAATTCCGACGCCCCGGACTGTCACCCGTTCCGCGTTGAGTTCAGAAACTTTGGCTCCCAAGAGCGAGAAACATTTAGCAGTGCTGCGGGGGTCTTCTCCTAGCAGCAGTCCCTCAATAGTAGTTTCACCTCGGGCGATCGCACCCAACATCAAAGCTCGGTGAGAAATCGACTTATCGCCCGGAACTCGAATCCTCCCCACCAGCGACAAGCCCGAGGCAGGTTTTTGAATGCTTAAAGTTTGGCTTTTGTCAAGAAGCGTAGTAGTTATAATGTCAGCTTGCATTGAGATAAACTAGGATTGGATGGCGTTAGCTATCCTACCTTTTTCCCAGTCCTAAGTCAGTCGTCTTTTGTACGGTCTGCGGGTTTTTTCCCAATGTGTCCGGTTAACTTAAAGGCTGATTAAACTCGCCCGGAGACTCCGCTGTCACTTGTCGGCGACACGGGAGTGCGGACGCAACGGCACGGATTTCACTTTAATTTCATCTTAATTTCACAAATATTATCCGTGTATCTGCTTAGATTTCATCTCCCGCTCTCAGTTATCGACCAGATAATTGAATTTTGAGTGAACCATTTTAGATTTTCGATTGCAAGTTGTAGATTTTTCATTTTTTTAAGCAAAAGCTCCGGAATTAGGAGCCCAGCTAATCTAAAATCTAAAATCTCAAGCCTAAAATTTCAAATCTCAAACCGCCCAATTCACAATAACTCCTAAACTTTTGTTTATGCT
>JAICRN010000711.1 GCA_025937335.1 Microcoleus sp. TY_ISSM_2_bin.22 | reverse complement strand
TCGGCAAAAAAGCGATCGCCTTCATCTCTACCAACAGAAAACAATAGGACACAGCAATGCTGTGTCCCTAAAAATACCTCGGTTAAAACCCCGTTTAAACGGAACTTACCCCCTGCGGGGGGAGTTCCGAGGGCTGTATTCTTTTTCCAGTCTCGGTTTTAGCCAATTGGTCGCTCTCAAACCGTAGTCATGTATTTAAGATTTTCTTAATATTGAGGGCGAAAGTATTGTTCTATGATGAATTTAAGCAAAAACCCCGCCACATAAGGGTTAGAAAAAATTGTAGTCATGCAGTCGATTTTCCCCCTCCGGGAAAGTCTTACCCTGTAATGGTTTCAGACCAAACTTCCCCCGTGTGTGGGGGAAGTTCCGTTTAAAAAGACTTAGCTGCACCGCCGGACTCAGCCTTTTTCTCCAACCAATCCTTGCCCAATCTGATTGTCACATCCGACTGCAAAGAACCGGTACTCTCAACCAGCACATCTCCAAAACCTAAAAACTGGCGAATCGCTTGAGCACCTTTAATATCACCCTGTTGAGCTACTAGAGTAGTTACGTCCAGGGGTTCGGGCCAAGCTTTATAAACCTGAACATTCCGATAACCGGCTTGAGTCAGAGTATTGACAAAAGCTTCAACAGCCGATGGATCGCCGGTACTATCTTGAATCGCCACCTTCAGAAAAGTCGAATCAGCATTCTCAATTTGCCAAGTATTTTGACCGAAGTCAAAATGTTCCGCCACCATAGTTTCGATGGCATATTGGTCTGGCAACCAAAAACTTGACTTGTAGTCCTTAGAATCGCTAAATTTACCGGGAACCATCAACATTTGCACGCCAGCGCGATCGGTTTGAGTAGCAAAACCAGCTAAAGCCACCAATTCTTCTATACTCAAATTGGTGTCAAGGTGAGACTGAATCACCGACAAAATCTTCGGCAGGCGAGACAGCAAACCTACATTAACTTCCTGTTCCACAAAAGCCCGCATCAACAATTGCTGGCGCTGCACCCGCCCGATATCGCCCAAATCGTCGTGCCGGTAAAGCAAATATTGCACGATTTGTTCGCCGTTGAGTTTCTGCTTGCCAGCCTTTAAATCTATATATAAATGCTGGCTTTCATCGGTATACTTCATGTCTTTAGGGACATTAATAGTAATGCCACCCAGGGCATCAACCAAACTTTTGATGCCTTGAATATTGACTGTGACATAGCGGTCAATTCCCACCCCGCCCAAGAGTCCGCTGACTGCCTTTGCCGACGAAGCCGGGCCCCCGTAGTAATTAGCTTCGTTTATTTTCACCTCGCCCCTACCTTCAACATAGGTGCGGGTGTCACGCGGAATGGAAAGCACGCTTAACTTTTTATTTTGAGGGTCAAACCTAACCAACAGCATGGTATCAGTTAACCCTTTAAAAGAGTTTTGCCATACCTCGTATCCCTGCTCCTTATCGGGATGGCCGTCGAGGTCTGAGCTGAGAACTTTAAGTCCTAAAACTAAAATATTAACTGGGCGAGTCAGCTCCGGCATTTTCATGTTGAGCTTTGCCATGTCGCCTTGAGAAAATACCGCCGCTTCTTCAGGGCTCAACTTTTGTTGCTGAAGCGGTGTTGTCGAAAGGGAGACGGCTAGCAACGCTCCGGCTGTGGCTGAGAGCATGGCTACTCCCGCCAAACCAAAACCAAAACCCAGCCAACGGCCTCTATGGGGCTGGGAAGCTTTTTTGGTTGAAGGTTGAGCTGTTGATTGTTGGATAGGGTCTTGATTAGGAATTTTTTGAGCTGGCACTGGCTTCCTCACACACAACAAAAATAAAAAAGATAATGGCAATATGTAGTATCAAGCTGAAGACGCAATCAATCAATAGGGTAGGGGCTTAAAAGAACCCTAAATTATGATAAATGTTTGCCTACTACTTGCTCGGCTACGCGACTAATTCCGGGCAACCATAGTGGTTGACGCTTCCAGAGGCGAACCATCAGTCCTAGAGCAACGATGAAATAGCTGGTTGTTAGCAGGCTACTCATTAATAACATGGGAAGTGTCGGAGATTCCGCAGAAATCGCTCCAGCTTCTAAAAGAATATGTCCTAAGAGCCAACTCAAAGCAAGGGCAATTGCTAAGCGGCTGACGGCTTTGCGTTCGGGGCTGCCCTGACGGCGGTAAAGAGTCCACAGGGCGGGGAAAAAGCCGATGACTGGGATCATTAATACAAACAGACTTGCACGATCGAGTTCAGGATTTCCTAAGGGATCTGTATTTTTCATAATTCGCTACCCAAAATTTGCAGGAGGTGAGATTTCGCACAAAAGTTATTTGTGAGAGGGAAAATTTATATCCTAAACCAAATTTCCCAGAGCAGGGCTGGGGCGCGATCGCCAAACTTGTCTGTCAGAGGCAAAATTTTTCGGCCCTCCCAATCTCGCGACCGATCGTTGGCAACTTTTCGACCCGCAGACCCGTATTTTGATAAACTGGATACAGCACAGCAGACAGGAGAACAGACTTAGCCATGACCCAATCCCAAAAATCAATCGTTATTGCTCCATCCATATTATCAGCCGATTTTAGCCGTCTCGGAGAAGAGATTCAGGCAGTCGATCGAGCTGGGGCTGACTGGATTCACGTAGATGTGATGGACGGTCGCTTTGTTCCTAATATTACTATCGGGCCGCTGATTGTTGAGGCAATTCGCCCTGTTACTACCAAGGTGATCGATGTCCACTTGATGATTGTGGAGCCCGAGAAGTACGTGGAGGCCTTCGCCAAGGCGGGGGCGGACATCCTCACGGTGCACGCGGAGGCGTGCCCGCACCTGCACCGCGTGCTGCAGCAGATTCGGCAGGCGGGGGCGAAGCCCGCGGTGGTGCTC
>JAICRN010000615.1 GCA_025937335.1 Microcoleus sp. TY_ISSM_2_bin.22 | reverse complement strand
TTAAATGTTTGCCGAACTTACAGTGGATTTCGGGACAAAAAGCTCACGATGTGCTGTATGAAGGATCTCGCATTGCTGGCGTTCGGTTTGCAGATTTTACGGTTTCGGCCAAAATCACTTTGGATGCAACGGAATTGGGAGATTTGCTGGCTTTAGGGGAAGTTGGACACCGCTGGGGTTGGGAATTCCAAGCCGAGTGGGGAGAACCCAGCGCGCCGGCTGCCTCTAATGCTCTCACACAGCGCTATGCGGTGCAAGCTCCGACTTGGGTGGCAATCATGCAGGATTTTGGTAAAGGTGCGGCCGGGCCTGAAATTCCCGCGCCGCCAGTTGAAAATCCCGATCGATTTATCGGTGCTTGGGACGCTTACACTCCCGAACAATTTCTCAATTACGGCAGGCTGCCAGGGGGATTGTTGATGATTAATTGGCCGATTCGAGGTAATGATTATGGTGAAGGGGTCGATCGACTAATTGCATCTGAAGCATCTCGACAAGAATTCCTGCAAGAAAGTCTGTGGCACACTCAAAGTTTCGCCCGCTTCATTCAAACCCAACTCGGCCGCCGCTACGGCTTAGCACAGAATATTTTCCCCATTTCCACGATCGAAAATCAACAAAATTCTTCCATTCTTCCTTCCTTTGCCTTACATCCTTACTACCGAGAAAGCCGCCGTTTGCGAGGAGTACAAACCATCACAGAACAAGATATTTTGCCTGTTGTCGGTGGAAGAGTTGCGAAGTTGCCGATAAATTATCAGGGCATTTGTGAAACAATTGCGATCGGCAACTATGCCAACGACCACCACTACACCAGTGGCGACATTCCCTTGCAGCCCAAATCCATCCGCTGGGGCGGCCGCTGGACGGGAACTCCGTTTACCGTTCCTTACAGCGCGCTAATTCCTGCGAGTGCAGACGGTTTGCTAGCCTGCGAAAAAAATATTTCCGTTTCTCACATCGCCAACGGTGCAACTCGCTTGCAGCCAGTTGTCATGAACATCGGACAGGCTGCGGGGATGGCTGCGGCTTTGTGCGCGGAATCTGGATGTCAGCCGCGGGAGTTGCCGGTGAGAGTTTTGCAAGAAGCTTTGCTGCAAGATTCCGAGGCGAGTGCGGCAGTTATTCCCTTATTTAATTTGACACGGGATCGATCGGACTGGCTCGATTGGCAACGCTATTATCTCGATCGGCCTCAAGCATATCCCGCCAGCGGCGAATGTCCTTTGTCTGTAGAGAAACAAAGCAGTAAAACAGCAAATACCCACAGCGAGTTTTCGGGCATTTTCCGCCGCCTGCGCGAACAAGACTGGACGCTAACGCTGACAAGTCCCGCATCTGTAGCCGGTCAAACTTGGCAACTCGTGACTTTGGACTCGGAAACCGACAGATTTTTACAAGGTTGCGAAACCGAAAAGCCTTTGACAGTATGGGGTAGGCTGAATTTTGCCGGTGCTTGGCTGCTGGCGGGATCGGTAGAATTGAAGAGGTAGGGTTTTTTGCACAGATCCGAAAATTGCACAGATATCTATCCTGATAGACCGGGGCAAGTCCGTATCACGTAATAGACACTGACACGGATACTACCCATGCACACCTACACTGCAATTGCTTTACTGAGCCTGTTGGGCATTACCTTGAGTGCCAGCGCCGCTCGAGCTTTTGAATCTCCACTCTCAATGCTCGAAACTGCTACCGCCCAATATATGTTGTCAGCCCAAACTCAACAAAAGGGCGAGCGCGGTCCTGAGAGAGGCAGCGGACGCAGGAATTTTACTGAGCCAAATGTTTACACTCATCCGCTACAAGATTTCTAATGGCACTGGACGCAAGTGATTACCATAACTGAGTTGGTTCTGGCCGTTCATTCGAGCGCGCGATCGGATTTTCTGGGATTCTAGTTTTTCAGGTTAAGCGACAACTGCACTTTTTGTGAACAGTTATTAGGAGATTCTTTTTTGTGTGATAAATGTTAGCATATAAACCTGGAACCGCCATCTACCTAGAGATAGATTCTAGTAGGTGGCGGTTTTGTATTGAAAACCCTTCAATAAAACAGGAATTAGCCAAAAGCCTCCGATCGTCTGGGTTTTTTAACCTATCTCCCTCGCCCTCCCCGCCATATTTTAGTTTGTCAAACCGAGTTTCGGCATCCATGACTATTCAATAATTATCACTTCGGACTCGCCTCAAAGTCCTCGGAGCGCAAAAGTTATTTACCTTCTCTCCACCGCAGGTGGGGTTGAATTTTCAACTGCTGCACTATAATTAACGTGCGATCGCTAACTTATATATAGGTAAACTGTCAGCGCAGAGGGTGCAGCAATCTACTTAAATTGGCCACCAATAAGAACCACTTATGCGGTGTTGATAGCCTTTAAGCCCATGCCCCTGTTACCTCAGGGAAATTAACTAACCTGAATATTAGGGTAGCTGGCAAGCTTTCCGGCGACAGTCGGCTATGCTTGATTCGGCGCTCTCGCAATAATTTAATGGAGGACGACAAAATGCCTCCTAATTTGGCTATTTCGGGGATAGTGATGAAAAATGACTCTTTGGATCTGGTCAAAAGCCTCAGCCCTAGTGCAATGGATCAGATCATGCTATATCTGGCGTTTAGCGCCATGAGAACCAGTGGGCACAGGCACGGGGCGTTTCTAGACGCGGCCGCAACGGCGGCTAAGTGTGCCATTTATATGACTTATATGGAGCAGGACAACAACCTGCGGATGACCGGACACTTGCATCACATTGAGCCTAAACGGGTGAAGGTGATTGTTGAAGAAGTCCGGGAAGCTCTGACTAAGGGAAAATTATTGAAAATGCTCGGTTCCCAGGAACCTAGATATTTGATTCAGTTTCCTTATGTCTGGCTGGAA
This sequence comes from Microcoleus sp. TY_ISSM_2_bin.22, assembly GCA_025937335.1. Classification (GTDB taxonomy): domain Bacteria; phylum Cyanobacteriota; class Cyanobacteriia; order Cyanobacteriales; family Microcoleaceae; genus Microcoleus. The sequence goes on along the minus strand of JAICRN010000615.1, from coordinate 740 downwards.
CAGTATCCTTGGTTGCCAGGACGCCCTCGGATTCCCGGGAACAACTTGACTGCGGATGAAAAAAAATATCTCGAAGGCAAGATTCCTCTGAATCCCCCTGACGCTCAACTGATCAATTCTTTTCAGTTTATGGAGTTGATTGAGTTTCTGCACAGGCGATCGCAAGAAGATATGCCTCCAGAAAGGCGAATGCCTTTGAGCGAAGCTTTAGCAGAACACATCAAGCGGCGCTTGATCTATTCGGGAACAGTTACTCGTATTGATTCTCCTTGGGGAATGCCGTTTTATGCCCTCAGCCGCGCTACTTACTCTCCCGCAGAGCAGGAAGAGCGGACATTTACTATGGTGGAGGATACGGCTAGATATTTCCGGCTGATGAAGGATTGGGCGGAAAAACAACCGAAGGTGATGCGAATTATGGAAACTTTGGATATTCCGCCGGAACGCCTCGACCAAGCTCTTGAGGAATTAGATGAGATTATTCGCAATTGGGCCGATCGCTATCACAAGCGGGGCGAACCGACGATGATTTTACAAATGGTTTTTGGGCCGCAAGACGACGCTTAGTTTGATTAACTATTAATCATTAGTCATGAGTTGATTGCTTGAGACTTATGACTAATGATTAATAGCTAATAGCCTTGGACAGCGCCACAGGCTTTTTTCCAAAAATACTGTGTTATATCATTTCCGATCGAGTGACCGCGATTAAAAGGTCTGGTTTTTGAGATTGTCAATTA
>JAICRN010000318.1 GCA_025937335.1 Microcoleus sp. TY_ISSM_2_bin.22 | reverse complement strand
GTCCAAGCTGACCTTTCTAAAGTTTTATTGGCGGGTGTTAGAGGTCTTGTCATGCGATTTTAGATTTTAGATTTTAGATTTTAGATTGATTGGTCTAAGGACTAATGATTGCTGACTAATGACTGCTGGCAACATTCAACAGACAACTAACCGCTAACTACTCAGCTTTATCTTCAGATTCTAAGAAGATTTCGCCGCCCGGTTCATCGTAACTGTATAACTCTGCATAGCGACCCCAGTCAATAGCAGTTTTCAGTTGCCGCATTGCTTCTTTGGGGCTAAAGTGGGCTTCTAGAATATCCAAAATTAACTCTTCAGAAATGCGGTGATTGCGCTTGGCCTGAAGCATTCGAGAAATTTGCTGTACGAGGCGAATATTGCTGAGAATTTGGGTGCGAACAATTTGTTTGCGCTGGTCAATGCCGCCGGCAATGAACTGAATGCCAACTGGTGTTAAAAGGAGGTCGCCTTCTTGAATTACCAGAAATTCCATTAATTTTGCTGCTTCCACGATCGGCAAAATGTCGTCAACCTCTAACATTAATTCTTGACCGAGGCGGTAGAGGTCTTTTTCCTTGCGGTCTTCCAAGAGTTCCAACAGACCTGCGATCGCACCGGTTCGCACCTGCGGTAGAGATTGGTATTTAGCACTTTGAGGGGGTTGAGGTTGAGACACAGCAGCGGCACTTTCAGCAGGTACTGTCACTGTTTCGCAGCTCAATTCGGGATTGGTGAGAATTTTGTAAACTTGGTCTACGAGAGCTTGGAATTCTGCTGTTTTACGATCGCGGTAGTGGGGCAAAGTCACTGTCAATTCGGCGCGAATTCGCCCCGGATTGCGACCCAAGACTACAACGCGATCGGCTAAAATTACCGCTTCCTCAATTCCGTGAGTTACGATTAACACCGCTTTAGTAGGAATCTTCTTTTCTAGCCACAAATCTAATAACTCAAACCGCAAGTTTTCTGCAGTCAGCACGTCTAAAGCTGAAAATGGTTCATCCATGCAAAGCAATTCGGGTTCCACCGCCAAAGCTCTAGCAAATCCCACCCGCTGCCGCATTCCGCCGGAAAGTTCTTTTGGATAAGCATTTTCAAATCCGTCTAAACCGATAATGTCAATCATCCGCAAGGCTTTTTGCCTGCGCGTTTCTGGCAATTCTCCTTTAGCTTTTAAGCCTAATTCTACATTTTCTAGTACCGTCAGCCAAGGATAAAGGGCAAAGTTTTGAAATACAATTGCCACCCCAGGATTTAAACCGACTAAAGGACGATTGCGGTAAAGAACTTGACCTGCGGTGGGCGGGATAAGTCCGGCAATCATCCGCATTAATGTTGATTTACCAGAGCCGGAAGGCCCGAGCAAAGCTACTATTTCCCCCGCTCGCAGCTCTAAATTAATTGGTTCTAAAATAGAGATTTTTTGACCGTTGGGATGCTGGTAAGCTTTGCTAACGCCTTCTAAGGTAATAAGGCACTCTGTTGCTGTTTTAACTACCACAACTAAACCTCCTAGCTTGTTGTTTAAATTTAGTCAGCAGTCAGTATTCCGCAGTCAGTAGTGATTAGTTAAAAACTCTAGGAAACTGACTGCTGACTGCTGACTAATTGATACCAGTTTCTTAAAATAATGCAACGGCAGGCAAGCCCCAAACCATGATGCAGTCAATCGATTTTAGATTTTAGATTTTAGATTTTAGATTAAATAATTGAAGCATTAACCCCACGGATAAATTCTGGGGCTTGTATCCTGGATGCTTTCGGTCAGTCATTCTCAATCGCAAATCAAAAATCGCAAATCAAAAATGGTATGGCTGCCGAGTATTCGGTCAATTTTCTGTGACAGACGATCGCTTTTTCACCAGCAACAAGACTCGAAAAGCAGCGAGTTGGAGCGCTACTGAAAATATAACCAGCCAAGTAATTGAGCGGTGGTACAAAATTATCATCGCCCAACTGCCCAGAAATCACGATCGGCCATAGCCTGTGTTAAATATCGCACAGGCGGAACCTCTTTTGTCGGCAGGCACGAGTCCAGCTACGGCGGCTTTCAAAATCGATTCCTGGGCTCCCATACCTATACCCCATAAAGCCATTCCTGGCAATCCCCTCTGCCGATTTCCGAACAATACCAATCGGGCAAACAGTGAAGAAAAAATCACTGCAAACATCAGGGTTAAGATGTTGATGCGATCGAACTTGCCGCCCAAAAATCAGGGCTGCGATCGCGTCACTCCCCATCATCCAAGGGTAAAATATAGGAATCTGGCTGTCAAATGCGATCGCACTTCTGTCAAAGTCAGTCGATTTGAGATTTGAGACTTGGGTGTAAGCGCTGAGTCGAAGGATTTGAGATTTGAGATTTACTCCACAGATGAATCTGGGAGGTTGAACTTTCATCTAAAATTTTGAGTTCTCCACCGCAAGAGTCGGGCGGTTGTATCCGTTTTTGCGCCCGGTCAAAGGTAATGAAGGGAAAATCCCATAGCCAGCCCCAATTAACCCTACAGTATCTAAAAAAACCCAAAACAGCCCCGGCAGCCCTTTTTTGATTTCTAAAGCTCCTGCTTTAAAATCGCGCGGATTAAGATAAATTTGCTGAAGTAGTAAGAGCACTATACCAATCCTAAATCATTTGTCAATTTCTTACTCCCAGCGGGTTCGGGGAGGGTTGGGGTGGAGTAGAAAATTTACGACTCCTGCAAGGATTGCTATATCAGCCCCAAAAAATCTGGCACAGCCAAAATCGCAAAGCCGAACCGATAACCCAATTGCTTTGCCCGTGCGATCGGCTATCATCAATAGACCTCTTGCAAAAATAACTAGGACGGGCAAGATGCCCATCCCACAAGAGTTATTTTTTATTATGGGATAGGCATCTTGCCCGTCCAATAAATTTATGAAAAGGACTTTTGCAAGAGGTCTAATAATGACGCTGGCGATCGCTATTGGATAACGTGCAGTCGATCGGCGTCCGACTCGATCGACCGCGAAATGTTAACCACGTAAATCCTTTCTTCTTCATCGTCACGGGTTATATACATAAAGAAGTTTTGGGCAAAAATTGGTTTGACAACTTATTACCTTGCTATAGTCAACAATTAATTAAAACTATCAATATCACCTGCCAGCAGTTATCGTGAATCCCCTCGCTCCAGCTATGGTTCCTGTTCAAACTGCCAATGTGTTGGGCTGGGATTTAAACTCTCATATCAAATCAAGGAACAGGGAACAGGAAAACCATTTTATGTAGGAATGGGTCTCAAAAGCTGCCTCTGAATAGTGTAGAATTATCACAAACCAGATGGGACATTACAAAGTACGTATTGTGGGATAAAAATTCTCTGCGCTCTTAATTTCATTACAAAATGTTTAAACTTGTATCTTTTATTTAACCATTTTGTATTCTTTACCAAATCTTGATTTTTTTTCTGTAGGGTCTTGTTATTGCTTATTGCGGGAGCATCTCATATTTGTAAAAAAACTTCTTCTGGCTCCTTCCTTCTTCCTTCTGACTCTTTCCTCCTGGCTCGCAGCAAGAGAGCCTCCTAACTCCAATTTCTAGCTTGGCTGCTTTCATTGCGATGCTCCTGTTATTGCTGATTCAACTCAGTTTACAGCACTTTGCAACAAGAGTGAAATACCCCTTAGTTAAAAAAAGAGGTGTTTGTGACACACTGCGCCTGCTGCTCGAATCAAAGGTTCCGTCACGTTCGCTAGCATCAAATCTACTGGTTTTGCCGCCACTGTTGGCAAACAATACCTATTTACAATCTGAACAGATCTAGCCGATCGCTCTCTGTAAATTTAGTTATACAGCGAGGGCTTAAGAAACAACATTATTTATCGGTAGAATTTAACATTTCTATTTAGGGCCGATCGAGTTTAGAGATTGTCCTAGCGTTAATGGTTTTTCACGATCGAAACTTTGCTGTGCTGTATAATTAATTATCGCCCAACAAATTGAAGGCAGCTCTATTCAGAGAGCGCTTAATTTATGGCTATCACTCGAATCAACCTGATGATAACCTTATGCCAAAGACCGCTTAAAAGATTGCTACCTCTTCTGCTTGGTGTGGTGGCCTCTTTTGCTGTTTTATTTACGTGGCAAGAGCTAACCCTCAACGGACAAACTCACATCGAGCAGTTAATTCAGCAGGAAGCCAATGCGATTCAGTCACAACTGACCGAAGGATTATCCATTCGGGTGTTGACGCTTCGGCAAATGGCGAATCGCTGGGAAGCCAATGGCGGTACACCAAAGGCTCTTTGGGAAGCCGATGCAGAGGCTTATGTAAAGGATTTCTACGGTTATCAGGCGATCCAATTAGTCGATCCATCATTTAAAGTGCGATGGGTTGCGCCAGTGGCAGGAAATAAGGCAGCGCAAAACCTAGATTTGAATCGGGAACTGCGTCGCAAAATTACTTTGCAAGTAGCTCGTGATTTGCGTCAACCTATCTTAAGTCGCAATATTTCACTTGCTCAAGGGGGTCAAGGATTTATAGCAAGTTTTCCTTTGTTTGTAGGTGAACGTTTTGATGGGTTGATTGTCGGAGTTTTTCAGTTTCAAACTCTATTTGAAAGTATTTTAAAAGTATCGCCTGGGTACAATGTGGCTATCTATAGTGGTACAACTTTGCTCTACGGTCAAGAGTCTTTGTCTCCAGATTCAGCTCAGAAAACAGTTGTAGTGAAAGCCTATGGTGTAGACTGGAGAATAGATGTTTATCCAACTTTAGATTTAGTAGAAAATGTTAAATTTTATTGGCCTAAAATTGTATTAATTGGTGGCTTAGTTTTAGTTGTGCTGCTTGTGTGGGTCATGTATCTGGCACAAGTTAGTTATTGTAAAGTCGATAAATTCAAAAAAGCCAATCGCCAGTTGCAATGGGAAATTCACCAGCGACAACAGGCAGAAATTGCGATCGCCCGACTAGCTGCGATCGTTGAATCTTCGGAAGATGCCATTATCAGCAAAGATTTAGAGGGTGTAGTTACAAGTTGGAATGTAGGAGCCGAAACAATTTTTGGCTATACAGCGGTCGAAATAGTAGGGCAATCAGGGAGAAAACTGATTCCTGCAGACTATCGGGATGAGGAAAACGAAATTCTCACCAAAATCCAGCGAGGAGAACGCATCAAACACTACGATACAAAGAGGCTGAGCAAAGATGGAACATTAATCGATGTCTCGATGAGTGTCTCCCCCATTAAAGACCAAGCAGGGAATATAATTGGAGCCTCAAAGATTGCCCGGAATATTGCTGACCGCAAACAAGCAGAAGCAGCACTACGTGAAAGTGAAGAACGCTGGGAACTTTCTGTACGCGGGAATAATGACGGCATTTGGGATTGGAATGTTCAAACCAACGAGGTCTTCTTGTCTAGTCGCTGGAAGGAAATGCTGGGCTATGAAGACCATGAAATCCAAAACATTGTAGACGCATGGGCTAATCTGATACATCCCGATGATTTGGGGTGGGTGATGCAAGCCGTTCAAGATCATTTTGCCAAGAAAACTTCTTTCTATATCACAGAACATCGCGTTCTCTGCAAAGATGGTTCCTACAAATGGATTTTGGATCGCGGTCAGGCGCTTTGGGATGATGCAGGTAACGTAATTCGGATGGCGGGCTCTCGCACCGACATTACGGAACGCAAGCAAGCTGAATTTGCTTTACAGGTAAGCGAAGCCAGATATCGGCAATTGATCGATAACTTAAATGCGGGTTTTGTGATTCATGCGACAGATACCAGCATCCAATTATGTAATGAAACGGCCTGTGAATTACTAGGGCTTTCAATGGATCAAATGCTGGGAAAAACTGCGATATCTCCGGCCTGGCATTTTGTGCGGGAAGATGGCAGCGTTATGCCCCTAGAGGAATATCCGGTCAATCAGGTTTTATCCAGTGGAAGTTCCCTAAAAAATTATGTTTTAGGAATTAAAAAAGAAATTGATAGTTGTGTTTGGGTATTAGTTAATGCCTACCCTGAGTTCGATCGAAACGGTAAAATCACACAAGTTGTAGTTACGTTTATTGATGTTAGTAAGCGCAAAAAAGTAGAGCTAGAAATCCAAAAAACGCGCAATTTCTTACAAGCACTGCTGGATAATTTACCGGTGGCGGTTTTTGTTAAGGACGCACAGCCTAAACGATTTGGCGTATTTCAGTTTTGGAATAAAACCAGCGAACGGTTATTTGGCATCTCAGCCGAACAAGCGATCGGCAAAAGTGGCTATGATTTTTTTCCAACTGAACAGGCTATCTTTTTTGACAAAAAGGATAGAGCAGCCTTTGAGAAAGGTAAGACTGAGGATATTCTCGAAGAAGTCATTGACAGTCATTATCTGGGAAAACGTTGGCTGCATACGGTGAAGATTCCCATTTACGACGAGCAGGATCAGCCCCAGTACCTACTTTGTTTTTCAGAAGATATCACCGATCGCAAACAAGCAGAAGCAGAGCTGAGAGAAATGAGTGAGGTGATGAAAAATGCGCTGTCTGGCATTTCCAAAATAGACACTCAAGGACGTTACCTCTATGTCAATAAAGCATATTCTGACGTGACAGGCTATCAGCCCGAAGAAATGATCGGGATGTCCTGGGAAAAAACCGTAGAGCCCGAGGAGTTGAAAAAACTGCTTGCAGCCTATTGGCTGATGGTACAAGAGGGCAGAGTTGAAGTTGAAACCAGAGGAGTTCGTAAAGACGGTTCGGTTTTTTATAATCAATTGGTGATGATTTCAACATACGACGAACAGCATC